>NZ_JBWQOJ010000006.1:0-118687 GCF_056591795.1 Maritimimonas sp. 2210JD6-3
ACTATTTTTAATAAAGAAACGTTGAAATAAATAGGAAACCTTTATATATGCTATGATTAAAAATAGATTTACTACTGTAGTAATCATATTGGTATTGTTTTCTTGCTTCTTAAGCTATTCACAAACTAATAAAAAAGAGTTTCACTCTTTTAATTCCTACAGTAATTGGGGAATTTCAATTACCCCAGTTTTTTTTAAAAAAGCTTCTTCTAATCCAAAATTTGGGAATATTAATTTGAATAATACTCCCATGTTAAGCGGACAGTTGGGTTTTAAATACAGGTTTTTTAAATACAGGAAATTAAACTTTAATGCGGGTTTGAAATTTAACCTATTGCCATTAATGAATTCTAATTTTAAATTATCTAATGAAGATGTTTATGAAAGCTTCAACGGTTTTCAAGAATACATAAAAGAATATAGCAGAATATATTTGTCAATACCTATAGAGGCAGAGTATAAAGTTAAAATTAATAGAAGAATAATTTTTAATTCCAGTATAGGAATAGACGTATTCTATTTAACCAGATCAAGAGATGAATTTTCAATTCAGATTTCGTCCGATGAGCTTAATGAAACTAGAGAAATTTTTGCTACTTATCAAGAAACTCAAAATAATCAATTACAAGTAAGTAGTTTTTTTGGTGCAGGAGTATATTTTTTGTTTAATAAATTTATGCTTCAAGTCAATATAATTTATAACAAGAACTTTCAAAATTTATTAGAAGGGGAATATCAATTTGGGAACTTGTTGGTTTCAGAACCTACAAGAGGAGATTATAAAGTTTCAGGAGATTTTATAGGGCTTTCAACAACTATTTATTTCAAGAAGAGAAAAAAGAAGTGAAAAGAGTAGTTTTAATAGTACTTCTATGCACATCATTTATTTCTAATACTCAGAACGAAGAAATAGATTTTTATGATTATTTTGATTTATATAGTGATTGGGGTTTTTCAACATCTATAATTTCTTATAGAAAACCATTTTTTCAAGGAAATAATATTACCGAAATAATTGGCGATAACTACAAAGGAACACAGTTAGGTATTAGATATCATTATAAAAAAAATAAGGAATGGAGTTTTAATACGGGGTTATTATTCAATTATATGATGCCTTCAAAAATGTATTTCATATTAGATAATAATGCCTTAAATAACATTCATGGAAATTTTAATAGTGAATTAAAAGGCAAATTTTATGTGCAACTGCCAATAAGTGCGGAAATAAAGAAAAGATTAGGGTATAATATTCATTTCAATTTTAATATGGGATTTACATTTTCATACTTTAATGAGGGCGATCACCGCATAACATTTGAAGATGAAAATTCTAATACATTAGAAACAAATGAGGTTTTTACTATGGATTATAATGATGGTAGCTTAATTCATGTGAGTGCTCTATTTGAATCAGGCATATACTGGATGTTTAAAGGCTTTATGATTAAAACTAATTTAATATATAATAAGGCTTTTGAAAATACTTATACAGGTAATTACAGATTTAAAAACTTGAGTGACAATGAAAGTGTAGATCGAGAATTTAAAACCTCTGGAGACTATTTTGGGTTTTCTACAACAATATATTTTAAACGTAAAAACTAAGATTTATGCTTTATTTTCTCCCAATTTGTATCTGCTTTTTTAACCAACTCATTGGGCTTTTCTTTTAACCAACTATCAAAAGTATTCGTAAAAAACTTATCATAAAACAGATATAGCTTACCATTTCGTATTTCAAATGTTTTTGGATTGATGGTGACTTTTTCTCCTTTATCTGCCATAGCATAGGCACACCAACCACCATATTGAGGAATGTATTTTTCAGGGTTAGCTTTAAAAATTTCTAGATTAGCTTGCGATGAAAATTTATATCTCGCATTATCGTAAGTAAAAACGTAACCTTTCTTACCCTTTATAGCTTTATTCGAAAAATATGCTACCACGTCGTAACCGTTAGCGACATATCCTGTTTCTTTATTATAATCTATCTGTTGGCTAAAACCTAAACTTGAAATAAATAGAAATACAAATGATACCAAAATATATTTTTTCATAATAGAACATGTTTAAAAGCTTTGACGGTTATTTATAATTAATATTACAATTAAAGTATCTTTTAATCTATAAATTTAAACCCGCGTAATTAATTCCAGATAATTTATGCATTTCATAATCAAAAGTCGATAAGTCATTATGATTGAATTTAGAAATATCGTCATAACCACAAGCTCTTGCGATGACCTTAATTAAGTTATTAGTTGCATCAAAATAATTATGTAGCTGTTTTGCTGATGATTCTATGATCAAGCGACTTCTCAGAGATTCTTTTTGCGTTGCTATACCCACAGGACAATTATTAGTACCACAAGCACGCATACCTAAACATCCAATAGCTTGTAAAGCCGAGTTAGAAACAGCAATTGCATCTGCTCCTAACATCATTGCTTTCGCAAAATCTTCGGCGATACGTAATCCTCCAGTGATAACCAGTGTAATATCGGTTGCTCCAACTTTGTCTAAATATTTTCTAGCTCTTGCTAATGCAGGAATGGTTGGTACGTTAATATTATCTCTTAAAATGGTTGGAGCGGAGCCTGTTCCACCACCACGACCGTCTAAAATAATATAGTCGATGCCCACATCGAGTGCAAACTGAATGTCTTTTTCAATATGACTTGCCGCAATTTTAAATCCTATTGGAATACCTCCAGTACGCTCTCTAACTTTCTCAGCAAAATCTTTAAAGTCTTGCACATTCTTAAAATTAGGGTTTGCGGCAGGAGAAATAGCAGCTTCTCCTTCTTTTAATCCGCGAACTTTTGCTATTTCTGCACTTACTTTATTACCTGGTAAATGCCCACCAGTTCCTGTTTTTGCACCTTGACCCCCTTTAAAATGAAATGCCTGTACATTATCTAATTTATCCCAAGAAAAACCAAATTGTGCCGAAGCTAACTCGTAAAAATATTTTGAATTACTTGCTTGTTCTTGTGGTAACATTCCGCCTTCACCAGAACAAATTCCTGTTCCTGCTAGTTCTGCACCTTTAGATAAGGCGATTTTAGCTTCACGTGATAAAGCGCCAAAACTCATATCACTCACAAATAGTGGAATATCGAGATGCAATGGTTTTTTAGCTTTTGGCCCAATTACTACTTTCGTAGTGACTTCTTGGTGATCTAACAGTGGTAAAGTTGCTAATTGTGCAGGTAAAAACTGAATATCACTCCATTTAGGTAATGTATTTCTATCTACTCCCATAGAAGCAGAAAAACCGTGATGGCCTAATTTTTTTAATCCATTTTTAGCAAGCTCTTTAATGTATCCTGTATAAGGTTCAGTATCTTCAGGATGCGTATCAGCATACGAACCTAAATACTCATTTCTATTAAAAGGTTGTGGATGTTCAATTTCAAAAGCTACTATTTCATTTTCGTCTATCAAAAGTGAATCACCTTCTATGTATTCTTGAAATTTATGAAGCTGCTCATCATTATTATATTCGCTTATTCCAGTGTCATAGCGGTAGTCCCAACCATGTACACCGCAAATAAGATTTTGCCCATCAATGTGACCATCAGCTAATAAGGCACCTCGATGATGGCATCTACCATAAAGCACAGAAATGCCTTTCTCATGTTTAATGATTACTAGATCGGTGTTTTTTACTAAAGCGTAAGCAGGTTGCTTTTCTTGAAGGTTAGAAACTTTAGCAATTTCAATTTTAGTAGTTGTCATAAAGAGGTATTTAGTTAGAACAAGAGAACTTCTAATTTACAACTTTAAGACGAAATGTAGTTTAACTAATTACAAATGGAATTATTAAACCTAAAACAATCCGTGAATTTCGGCATCTATTTTATCTATCACAACACCTAAGTCTTCGGGTTTATCAACAAAGTTTAAATTATCTACATCAATGATTAATAACTTTCCTTTTGTATATGTCGTAATCCAAGCTTCATAGCGTTCATTTAAACGACTTAAATAATCGATGCTAATGGTATTTTCATACTCTCTACCTCGCTTATGAATTTGCCCAACCAATGTTTGAATATTAGCTCTCAAATAAATTAGTAAGTCTGGTGGAGCGACTAACTTTTCCATCAATTCAAATAACGAAGAATAGTTGCTAAAATCACGATTTGTCATTAAGCCCATGGCATGTAGGTTGGGAGCAAAAATATGAGCATCTTCATAAATGGTTCTATCTTGGATAATATTTTTACCACTTTCTCGAATCTCTAAAATCTGTCTAAAACGACTATTTAAAAAGAAAATCTGAAGATTAAATGACCAACGTTCCATTTCGGCGTAAAAATCATCTAAATAAGGATTTTCTTCAACAGATTCAAAATGTGGTTTCCATTTATAGTGTTTGGCTAAAAGTTTTGTGAGTGTGGTTTTTCCGGCACCAATATTTCCGGCAATTGCGACGTGCATTCGTAGTGTTTTAGTTAGTTTAGTTTATTTGAGAGCCTAAATTTAGTCATTTTTTTAAAACTTCATATTTGTACACTGTATTTGTGTCAAAAAAATAAGCTTTATTGTTTTTGACGTACATATTTATTGTTTTATGATTCGGAGTAAAGTTTTCTAAATGTTGAATACGATCTCTATTTGCATAGTACAAGCTATTTTCTTTGAAATAAAAATAGCCATCATCGTAAAGATAAATATTCTTAGCTGGTAGGAAGGAGCTCCTTATAAAACTTCCAAATTCATTAAAGGTTAACTGTTGATTTTCAGAAAAAAGGTAACAGAATTTATAATCACTTTTTATATAACTTACTTCGAAATTATCGTTAAAAAAAGATAAAGGTTGTGACTCGAAAATTAGTGTATTATCTTCATAATTCCATAAAGAAAGCGTATTATCGTCATTACTAAATAACCATATATTATTATTTGATGATATACCGACAAAATTTACATTTTTTGAAAATTGTTCAGTAGTAAGATTAATAGCATCTATGTACTCATTTAGCCGATTGTCTAATAAAACAATCGTATTAAAACCTCTATAAAAAACGATTATTTTTAACGGATTTGTAATATCAATCGAAGTAATTGTTCCTAAAGAAGTGTTTGTATATGAATAAACTTTTTCGGATGTCTTTTTGTATAATGTGTTTTTATTTTGGTAGTAATAATTTTCAAAATCATCTACGCCAATAAACTTTTCAGCTTTAAGCGAAATAGAATCTAAAGATTTTAACTCAAAATCTTGAGCAATAACAGTTTTAAATGTTAGTGTGAAAATGAAAATTAATAATCGCATTAAGGCAAAATACTAAATTTTAGCAAATAAGCTTGTATCCATAACCGCGAACATTTAAAATTTGTAGTGAAGAATCTTTTTTTAATTTTTTACGGAGCTTTGTTATAAATACATCCATACTCCTTGCATTGAAAAAATCATCATTACCCCAAAGTCTTTTAAGTATAAATGATCGATCTAAGACTTCGTTTTTCTTCTGAAACAAATGAAATAATAGTTCTGATTCACGATGTGTTAAGTGTTGTTTATGGTTTTGAAAATAGAGTAATTGATTTTTATAGTTAAAAATATATTTACCGATATTTATTTTTGACAAATCCTGTTGTAAGCTAATTCTATTTAATAATGATCGAATTCTAACAATAAGTTCCTCCATAGAAAAAGGCTTTTTAAGATAGTCATTCCCTCCATAATTAAAACCTTCAAGAACATCTTTAGTTTGTGATTTAGCGGTTAGAAAAATAATTGGAATAGTAGGATTCTCTTCACGAATCTCTTTTGTCAAAATAAAACCATCTTTTTTAGGCATCATCACATCTAAAACCAAAACATCAGGGTCATTATTTTTATATAAGCTGTAAGCTTCCTCACCATTTTTTGCTAAAAAAACTTCAAAATTTCTAGTTTCAAGGCTTTCTTTTACAATTTGCCCTAGGCTAGGTTCATCTTCAGCTAATAGTATTTTTATAACCTCACTCATTTGGCAATGAAATTTTAAAAACGGTATTATTTATTTTTGATGTAACACGAATAGAACCTTGATGTTTTTCAATGATTTTTTTGGTATAATACAAACCAATACCAAAACCTTTTACATCGTGAATGTTGCCTTTTGGAATGCGATAAAATTTATCAAAAATTTTATCTAATTGATTCTTATCTATACCTGAACCATTATCAGCGACAGAAATTTCGATTGTATTTAGTAGTGAAGTTATATTCACCTCTATAATGTTGCCTCCATACTTAATGGCATTATCAATAAGATTTGAGATAGCGTTTTCAAAATGGAAGAGATCAATTTTTATAAAGAGTTCTTTCACATTAGTTGAAAAATTTAGGTTTTTGTTATCTGCTAACATTCTGCGTCTATGAACCAATTTTTCAATTAAATTTACAAGATTCTCAGGTTCTTTATTTAATAATAATTTTTCACTGTCAAGCGTTGCGGTTTCTAACAATTTCTCTACCATGTCGTGCAACTTAGTAAGCTGAAGGGATGAAATTTTCAAATAGTTTTTCGTTTTTTCCTTGTCGTCAGTCACGTTAAAATTTTCTAAAGCTTCAACAGCAGTTGAAACCGTAGCAATAGGTGTTTTAAATTCGTGTGTAATATTACTTATTAAATCATTTTTAATTTCTGCTAATTCTTTTTGTTGATTTATGATTTTTAACAAATAAAACAAACTAGAGATAACAGCTAATGAAAATATTAATGATAACAAAATACCAGTAGAACTTCTTTTCAATGTTTCTATTGTTGGGTCATTATATAGTAGTTCTAAGCGTTTTTCATTATTGAAATATGTAGATTTTGAATCGGTTTTGAGTGTTTTTACAACTTCTTTTGTTAGATTATAACTGTAGTAAATAGTATCATCCTTGTATAAATTAAAACCATAATCTATAGCTATTTTTTTATTAGATAGTTTTGATTTTAGTAATGAATCAATTTTTTCAAAATCTAATGAATCGTTATGAATGGCAATAAAAACTGTTTGTAAACCTTTAATGAGTTTTAAACTATCGACAGATTTTTGACCTTTAAATATTTGATTGCTAGTTATTTTGTTATTCGTAGCACCAATTGTTATACCTGCTTTTTTATCATTAGAAAATTGATTGAATTCTGTAATTCTTTGGAAAGTATCTGTTGAATTTGATTTGAGATTCTTATTAACGCTATTTATTACGGAATCTATTATTTTAGATTTTATCTTTTCGATATGAGCTTTACTATCACCTTTTATATCTGTTGCCTTTAATTTTAAAAGTAAGCTATCTTTAGGTTTTTCATCGTTACTAGAAATTGCTAAAATTTTATTCCAAACTTGCTTTTTTTTGTTATTTAAAACATTGTTGTTTGAGTTAACAATTGTAAAAAAATGATCTTTTGATAAGCTTGTATAATACATTTCAACTGCATCATCTAAACTGATTTGAATTTCATTAAGAACACGTTGTTTATTTTCTTCATAGTTTTTATAATTCCAATAGAATTGTACGGCAATAGTTATAAGTATTGTGGTTATAATTAAATAGAGAATCCAGTTATATTTTTTGGTTTTCATGTATCAAAAGTAAATAGATAACCGTAATAAAAATAACGACTTAACATTCGTTAACACTCATTAACTCAAAAATTTATTTTTTGAATACACTTTTGTAACATTCAAATAAAATAATTATTGAAATGAAAACCATTTTTTTACTATTTGTATTTACAACTTCTATAGTTCTTGCCCAAGATTTTCAAGGGAAAGCGACCTATAAAACACATAGAAAGGTTGACCTTAAAATAAGTGAAGGTAAAAATGCCCCCAATGAAGAGATGCAAAAGCAAATTCAAGAGCAACTAAGAAAACAGTTTCAGAGAACATTTACTTTAAATTTCACCAAAGAGGAATCTACCTATAAACAAGAAGAACAATTGTCATCTCCGCAGCCACCTACAAATGGGGTTAGTATTGTTATTGCAGGCAATGGAGGAGGATCTGATATCTATTATAAGAATATTAAAGAAAATAGATATGTTAATAAAACCGAGATTATGGGTAAACGGTTTTTAATTAAAGATACCTTGTCTAAAAGAGAATGGAAATTATCAGGAGAAACTAAGAATATAGGAAAGTATACATGCTATAAAGCTACTGCAGAAAGAATTATTGAATATACTGATTTTTCAGTACAAGATGGTAAAACAAAGGAAGATAAAAAGTCAAAAAAAGTAGTCACCACAGCTTGGTACACACCTCAAATCCCTGTAAGTAATGGACCAAGAAACTATGGAGGATTACCGGGTCTTGTGTTAGAAATAAATGATGATAAATTAACAATAGTTTGCTCAGAAATTATTTTAAATCCAAAAGAGAAAATTAAAATAGTTGAACCAACTAAGGGAAAAGTAGTTACTGAAGGTGAGTATGAAAAAATAATGGATAAAAAGCAAAAAGAAATGATGGAGCGTTATAGAAGTAGAAGAAAAGATGGTGATGTTATGGAAATTAAAGTACGTGGCTAATTAAACCTTTAGCTTTTAATTAAGTCTAACTCTTTTAGAAAAGAGTTAGACTTTAAACAATATTAAAAGTTAAAAGTATGAGATATATTATTTCGAGTGTCTGGTTGTTTTTTTCACTAAGCCTAATAGCACAATCAAATTTCCAAGGAAAAGCTGTTTACCAGTCTAAAACCACCATGAATATGGATGATTGGGGCGGAGGTCAATTATCTGAAGAAAGAAAAAAAACAGATTATGGAGCGGATGAAATCAATGTTGGAAAAGACCTATATTTTAAATTTCAATGCTACCTCGTCATTATATAAGGAAGACGAAAAGCTAGAAGCACCTGGTCAAGGAAGAGGTTTTCGTTTTGGAGGATTTGGCGGGTCTGGGGTGACCTATAAAAATATTAAAGAGGTGATTATGTTGGAGTCAACAGAGTTTTTCGGTAAGAATTTCTTAATAAAAGAGACTCTTGAAAAACCATCTTGGGAACTGGGAAGTGAAACAAAACAAATAGGTAATTACACCTGTTTTAAAGCTACGCTCACAAAAAAAACGGATGAATTGGATTGGACATCAATGCGAAGAAGAAACAGAAATAATAATGATAAAAAGAAAGATACATCTAACGTTAAGAAAATTTCTGATGATATAGAGATGCCAAAAGAAATTACAGTAACAGCCTGGTACACACCACAGATTCCTGTTAGTAATGGACCTGGAGTGTATTGGGGTTTACCAGGGTTGATTCTAGAAATTAATGCAGCAAGAACTACTATTTTATGTTCCGAAATAGTTATGAATCCTAAAGAGAAAATCGAAATAACTGCTCCAGATAAAGGAAAAGAAGTAACTAGAGAAGAGTATAAAGAAATCGTTAAGAAAAAGATGAAAGAAATGCGAGAAATGTATGGTCGTGGAAGAAATAGAGGAGGATTAAGACGCACAAATTAATACTATAAATCCATCATACAATAATTCATGAAAAATAAAGTAATTAAGGTACTACTTTTTTTAGTAGTAGGTACTTCTTATGCCCAAATTAAAGTTCAAGGGGTAGTGAAAGATAGTATTGGTAACCCTTTAGAATTAGCAAATGTTATTGCTATTAATCAAGAAACTAAAAAACTTGATTCCTATGCTATTACAAATAGTAAAGGTGAATATCTTTTAAACGTATCAAAGGAATCTTCTTACAAGATACAGGTGAGTTTCATTGGCATGAAATCATTAGAAATTATTTTAGCTACCAAAAATGAAAATATAAAAAAAGACTTCACGCTAAAAGCTGATAATGTTTTAGATGAAGTAGAGATAAAATATGAAATGCCAGTCACTATAAAAGGTGATACTATTGTTTATAATGCTGATTCGTTTAAGACTGGGTCAGAACGTAAACTAGAGGATGTTTTAAAAAATATGCCTGGAGTAGAAATTACCGATAATGGTGAGATAGAAATAGAAGGAAAGAAAGTAAGTAAAGTAATGGTAGAAGGGAAAGATTTTTTTGATGGTGATACCAAATTAGCTACTAAGAATATTCCTTCGAACGCCGTTGATAAAGTACAAGTACTCAAAAATTTTAGCGAGGTAAATCAATTAAGAGGTGTTACCAACAATCAAGATAATATCGCATTAAATATAAAACTCAAAGAAGGTAAAAAGAATTTTTGGTTTGGTGATGTAACAGCAGGAATAGGAACATCAGATAGAGATGACCTTTATTTAGCACAACCAAAACTTTTTTATTATAGCCCAAAGTTTAGTGTGAACGTTATAGGAGATTTGAATAATATTGGTGAGGTCGCTTTCACCCGAAGAGATTATTTCAATTTCACAGGAGGTTTTCGCGCTCCAAGTAGAAGTAGTGGTACCAGTATTAGTTTAGGAAACAATAATTTAAACTTTTTAACACAACAAAACGATAGGGCACAAGAGATAAATACAAAGTTTGGAGCGTTAAATTTCAGTTATTCACCAAAAAAGACTTTAGACATTAGTGGTTTCGGAATCTTTACGAGTTCTAGAATAGACTTACAAGAAAATAACGCTATTACCTATTCTGATAATGATTTAGGAATTCCTGATGAAGATACTGAGAGTAATACACATCAAAAAAGTGATTTGTTTTTAGCTAAAATGAGCGCTAAATATAAACCTGACGCTAATAATCAATTAGATTATGATGTGTTGGCTAGAACCTCTAAAGAATCTCAAAGACAAGATTTATTTTCTACTGTTAACGGAACAATTCTCGAAAACGAAAATTCTAATCCTTATAGTGTGAATCAGAACTTTAATTATTACTACACATTAAATGAAAATAACATATTTGCACTTGAAGCACAGCATCTTTTGCAAGATGAGGATCCCTTTTATAATGCCTTTCTAGAAAATAAGAATCAATATTTAGGTACTGCTAATTCCATTGGTTTTGATAATGATCAATCAGACTATAATATTGCACAGAATAAACGCGTAAAATCTAATCAGTTTGATGCAAAACTCGATTACTGGAATATATTAAACGCAAAAAGCAATATTAATTTTACACTGGGTACTATACTAAGCTGGCAAAATTTTGATTCGAGTATATTTCAATTCTTAGATAATGGTAGCCTATTTGATCCAACACCTACAATTAACGATGGGCTCAATACAAATGATGTATTATATAATTTCAGTGATTTATATGTAGGTATTCATTACCGTTTTAAAACGGGTATCTTTACATTTACCCCAGGGTTTTCTGCGCATACGTACAGTTTTAAAAATGAGCAATTTGGCGAGACAGAAAGTGATGATTTTATTAGAATTTTACCAGACTTTAATGTAAGATTACAATTAAAGAAAAGCGAGACACTCACCTTTGATTACAGTATGCAAACACAATTTACAGATGTTAATCAATTTGCAAGAGGTTTGGTTATGAATAACTACAGCTCGTTTTCAGCGGGAGAACCTGCGTTAGAAAATGCGCTTTCTCATGTTGCAAGACTATCCTATTTTAGTTTTAATTTATTTAATTACACCAATGTTTTTGGAAATGTGACTTATACAAAATCAATTGATAGAGTGCGCTCTTCAGCGATTTTTGTACCTAATAGTGTTGTAAGGATAAGTACTCCTATAAATTCACAGTTTGCAGACGAATCTGTAAGTGCCTTTGGGCGTTTTGAGCGAAGGTTTGGTAAGTTTCAAGCCCGATTGAACGGAAATTTTAGTTATAATAAATTCAATCAGTTTATCAATGAAAGGCGATCAATTAATGAAAACTACACACAAAGTTACGGTGCACGATTACGAACGAATTTTAGAGAAGCGCCAAATGTATCTTTGAATTATCGATATACTGTAAATGATAATGATTTAGGATCAACAAGAACCAAATTTTTTACGAAAGCACCATCAATCGAACTTGATGCTTTTATTTTTAAGTCACTTACGTTTATCACCAATTTTTCCTATACTAACTTTAGCGATGAAGACGGAACTTTGAATGATTATGATTTTTGGGATGCTTCTTTATCGTATAGAAAAAACACTGATAGTAAATGGGAGTACGAAGTGAAAGCAACCAATATTTTAGATACAAAATCGCAAAATAGTACAAGTTCAGGTAATATTTCGGTAAGAGCCACAGAATATTTTATACAGCCTAGATTTATAACCTTTCGTTTAAGATATAGACTATAATTTTTTTGCTAAAGTGTAACCACTTTTATGATGCTAACGTCATAACTACTGAAACAAATAATAATTTAAAAACAGTATTATGCAAGAAGAGATATTAATTCCATTAGCATTTTTTGCCTCAATTTTCGGAATATTATATGTGTATTTAAGCACTCGAAACAGAGAACGTATGTCTATGATCGAAAAAGGAGTAGATCCATCAATATTTGCCACGAAAAGAAACTATTCAAACATGACTCTAAAAATTGGAATGTTAGCTATAGGAATAGCTTTAGGTATATTTATAGGTTCTTTATTAGATGAATATACAACACTTGAAGATGAGGTAGGTTATTTTTCAATGATTTTCCTTTTCGGAGGATTGGCATTAGTAATTAATAGTATTTTAGAAGAACGAAGAGCTAAAGATAAATAGTCTGCACTAACCATTTCTTAACATAAAAGGCATCTTTTAATACTAATTAAAAGGTGTCTTTCTTTTTTTAACTAATAAATATAGATAGGTAGCCCCTGCAAATCACATTATAGCCACTAGGCTTTCTAACAAAATATTCCAAGGCGTATAAAGATAATCTCATTGAATTGTGATTTCTATTGCAATAAAAGATACTTTTTAGGTATTCACAAATAATTTAATATCTTAACCATCGCAAAATCAACTAAACTATGTTAGAATTAGCTGGGATTATTATTCTTGGAATATTAGCGCAATGGGTAGCTTGGAAACTTAAGATACCTGCTATATTACCGCTCATTTTAATAGGGCTATTAGTTGGTCCAATTGCTGCTGAGTTTTTATCTGCTGATAAAACAAAATGGATAGAACCTATTTGGAATGGTAAAGAAGGATTATTCCCAGGAGAAAGTTTGTTTTATTTCGTATCATTAGCCATTAGCATCATTCTTTTTGAAGGTGGTTTGACGTTAAAAATGAGTGAAATAAAAAATGTGGGACCAGTAATTACCAAGTTGATCACATTTGGTTCTATCGTAACATTTTTTGGTGCGGCTCTAGCTGCGTACTATATTTTTAACCTAAGTTGGGAAATTTCTTTTTTATTTTCTTCGCTAATTATTGTGACAGGTCCTACCGTGATAACTCCAATTTTAAGGAATATTCCGCTAAAAAAAGATGTATCTGCTGTTTTAAAATGGGAAGGTATTCTTATTGATCCCATCGGGGCATTGGTAGCAGTATTGGTTTATGAGTTTATTAGTGTTGATGCTGGTGGTGAGTTTACAAAAACGGCCATGATTGAGTTTGGTAAAATTGTACTTTTCGGATCTACTTTTGGTTTTACATTTGCCCATGCCTTGAATTTTATAATTAACAGAAAATGGGTGCCGCATTACCTTTTAAATGTGTTTGCTTTAGCTGCTGTACTTGGGGTTTTTGTCTTGTCAGATGCTTTTGCACATGAATCAGGACTTTTAGCAGTAGTGGTTATGGGAATGGTTCTAGGTAATTCAAATTCACCTTATTTAAAAGAACTTTTATACTTTAAAGAATCATTAAGTGTTTTACTTATTTCTATACTCTTTATTTTACTGGCGGCCAATATAAATATGGAAGATTTAATGCTAATTTACAATTGGAAAACGGCTGCTCTATTTGCAGTGGTTATTCTTGTTATAAGACCTTTAGGAGTCTTTTTAAGTACAAACGGATCTGCACTTAAGTTTAACGAAAAACTATTTATAAGTTGGGTTGGCCCCAGAGGTATAGTAGCTGCTGGTATCGCTTCTCTTTTCGGATTAAAATTAGCAAAAAAGGGAGTTGTAGGAGCTGAATATATTACACCATTGGTGTTTATGATCGTTCTCGGAACCGTTTTGTTAAATGCTACTACGGCTAGACTGTTTGCCAAAATGGTTGGAGTATTCTTAACTAAATCTAACGGAATTTTAATTGTAGGAGCAAGTCAATTATCAAGATTAATAGGAGAATATTTAAAAGATAACAATCGTCATGTAGTATTGGTTGATAGCAATTCTAACAATATTGAGAAAGCCAAGAAAATGGGATTAGAAGCGTTTAAAGAAGATATCTTTTCTGAAAATTTGTCTAATAATGTTGAGTTAAGCGACGTGGGGTTTCTTTTAGCTCTCACAGGAAATGCTGAAATAAACACCTATGCTATTACTAAATTTAGAGATCAGTTTGGAGAAAACGGAAGTTTTAGATTAATTACTTCTTCAGAAATGAATGATCCTGAAAGTAATCCTAAAGAAGGATTGTTTTCGCATACAGATGATTTTGTGAAACTATCTGAAGTGGTAAAAGCATACCCTCAGATAAATGAAGTTGAGATTAATTCTGAAGATCATTTTAAAGAATTATTAAAAATGACCAAAGAAAATGACCATGCTGTTCCACTTTTTATTAAAACTAAATCAGGTGATTTAGAAATTATTCCAGCGTCTCACGATGTTATAAAAATAGATGATAGTTCTCACTTGGTATATATGGGTAAAGATTTTTTAGTTGAAAACTAATCTTACTTGCCTATTATATGAATTTCAGTAAAATCTTTATCAACAGTCATAGAATATGTGCCATTTTTTTTGACATGTTTTAAAGAAATTATTTCATTATCAATTTCTATTTCTTTTATATCAAATGGTAAGCCATGTATACACAATTTAAAAGTTTTATAGTTAGCACTATATTTACCTTCTTTATGTTGCTGTAAAATAAGTTCATTAGATTTCCCTAAAAGTTTAAATGTTCTTAAACTATACCTACCTTTTGTATAATCGTAACCATCGTGAGCATCGTCAAAAAGTTGTGATTGCTCTTTACCTTGCTTATAATAAATATCGAGTGTTACTTCTTTTATTTTTTTCTCATCAACATATTGTTGTATAGGATATTTAGGAATAATAGCACCTTCTTTTATAAATAAAGGCATACTATCAATCTCAGCATCTACCCATTTTTCTTTACCGCCTTCCACAACTTCATCAGTCCACCAGTTGTACCACTTTCCTCTAGGTATGTACATTCTACGTCCTTTAGCATTGGGTTCTTGTACAGGGCAAACTAAAATACTATCACCAAATATAAATTCATCAGTTCTGTAGTGTGTTTGATGGTCTTCTTGATCAAACATTACTAATGATTTAAGGAGGGGAGTACCATGATTAATCAAATTCCAAAACATAGTATATAAGTAGGGTAATAGTTGATAACGTATTTCTACAAATTTTCTAACAATATCAGTTACATCATCATCAAAAGCCCAAGGTTCTTGATCACCATGATCGCCAGATGAATGTACTCTACAGAATGGATGAAAAACGCCTAACTGAATCCATCGAGTAAATAATTCACCTTGTGGCTGCTCTGCAAAACCACCAATATCACTTCCAGCAAATGAAAAACCTGACATTGCTAATCTTTGTGCTTGTACATTGGCGATCCAAAGATGCTCCCATGTTGCTATGTTATCTCCTGTCCAAGTAGAAGTATAACGTTGGGTACCTGAATAGGCCGCTCTGGTAATTACAAAAGGTCTTTTGGGGTAGGCAAACTTTTTTAATCCGTGATAGGTAGCTCTTGCCATTTGCATACCATATATGTTATGAGCTTTTCTATGACTGCAAGGATTTCCATCATAATCATGTCGCACATCATTGGTAAAAGTTTTATTAGGTACTTCCATTACAGCTGGTTCGTTCATATCGTTCCAAACACCTTTAACACCGATCTCTTCTATCAGTTCTTTGAATAATCCACTCCACCAATCTCTTACTTCGGGTTTAGTAAAATCAGGAAAATAACATTCTCCAGGCCAAACTTTACCTTTCATATAGGGACCGTCGGCTCTTCTACAGAAATAATTTTTTTCTAGTGCTTCTTTAAAAACACTATATTCTTTATCTATTTTAATTCCAGGATCAATGATTACTACAGTTTTAAATCCATCATCAGCTAATTCTTTCACCATTCTTTTAGGATCGGGAAAATGTTCCTTATTCCAGGTGAAGCAACGGAAACCATCCATATAATCAATGTCAAGATAAATGGCATCACAAGGAATTTTTAATGCTCTAAATTTATTAGTGATTTGTTTGACTTCACTTTCAGGATAGTAGCTCCATTTGCATTGATGGTAGCCAAGTGCCCATAGTGGAGGCAATTGATGTGGTTTTCCGGTAAGGTCTGTATAACTTTCTACTACATCTTGCATTTTAGGACCGTAGAAAAAGTAATAATTCATTTCACCACCTTGAGCCCAAAAACTTGTTACATTTCTTCTTTCTTGACCAAAGTCGAAGTAAGTTCTAAACGAATTATCAAAGAAAATACCATAGGCTTTATTATGATGTAAACCAGTGTAAAAAGGAATAGTCTTATAAATAGGATCAGTTTCTTTACCATATGCATAAGAATCTGTTACCCAGTTTTGAAAGCGTTTTCCTTTAAGATTAAGGTGTTCTGGCTTATCTCCTAAACCATAATAACTTTCACGATCATTAATGACTTTACTCATTTTAACGATGTTACCACCATATTCATAACTTTCTTCCCAGTGAAAACCTGCTTCATCTTGACTAATCAAAGTATTATCTTTTGCATCATAAATTGATACAGACATATTTTCTTTCAAAATTTTGCAGATCAATTTTGAGGTAGTAATTAAAAAGCAATTATTATTGTTTTCTATTTCTAGTTTATTATAACCAGTACTCGCATATTTGGTAATAGCATAAGAAAAATCTTTTTCAAAAATTCCTGTGGTGGTATAACGGAATCGTAACACACTATCTCCAACAACTTTTACCTGTAAAATAACATCGTTATCGCTATAAAAATAAAGCGTATCTACATTTTTTTTAAAATCAACTATTTTAGAAGGAAATAAATTACCCTTAGATTCTAACTCAGTATTTACAATCATGAATCAAGATATTATATTATGTAAAAGAACGGAAAAGTTTAGAAATTATAAAGGCTTCTATCTATGAATATTAACGAAAACGTTTTAGTTGTTTTTATATTTAAAAACAACTAGTCCCAAAGGAGGAATAGTAATCTCTGCTGAAAATTTTCTGTGGTGCCAAGCTATATTTTGAGTTTCAACTATTTTATTCTTGTAGTCACCAGTACCAGCATATTTTTTGAGATCACTATTAAAAATTTCTTTTAAATCACCTTTTTTGGGTAACCCAATTCTATATTTTTCTTTTGGGTCAGGCGTCATATTGCAAACTACAATTATAATTTCATTATTTTTTTTACCTTTTCTTATGTACGCTATAATAGAGTTTTCAGAATCATCATAACTTATCCATTCAAATCCATGGTTAGAAAATTGTTTTTCAAAAAGAGCAGCTTCTTTCTGGTAAAAATTATTTAGATCTTTTATAAAAGTTTGCAGACTTTTATGAACCTTGTATTTTAACAAATGCCAATCTAAACTTCGTTGAAAATTCCATTCTTCACTTTGACCAAATTCTGCTCCTTGAAATAATAATTTAGTGCCTGGATGTGTAAACATATACCCATAGAGCAAACGAAGATTTGCAAAACGTTGCCATTCATCTCCAGAAATTTTACCTAACATTGAACCCTTTCCGTGTACTACTTCATCATGAGATAAAGGCAGCATAAAATTCTCTGTAAAGGCGTAGGTTAAACTAAATGTCAATTCATTTTGATGAAATTTTCTGTGAATAGGATCTTTTGAAAAATATTGCAGCGTATCATGCATCCATCCCATCATCCATTTCATACCAAAGCCTAATCCGCCAATTGAAGTTGGTTTAGAAACCATTGGAAAAGAGGTAGATTCTTCCGCAATCGTTTGAACATCTGGAAAATTACCATATACTGCTATGTTTAGCTCTTTCATAAAGTCTATAGCTTCCAAATTTTCACGACCTCCATATTTATTAGGCTCCCATTCACCTTCTTCGCGAGAATAATCTAAAAATAACATCGATGCTACGGCATCTACGCGTAAACCATCGGCATGATAAACATCTAACCAAAAAAGAGCATTACTTATTAAAAATGATTTTACTTCGTTTCGACCATAATTAAAAATTAAGCTTTTCCAATCTGGATGAAACCCTTTTTTTCTGTCAGGATGCTCATATAAATGCGTGCCATCAAAAAAACCGAGCCCATGGTCGTCTTCAGGAAAATGAGATGGAACCCAGTCTAGAATTATTCCAATGTTATTTTGGTGTAATTTATCAATTAAAAATTTGAATTCATCAGGAAAACCAAATCGTGACGTTGGCGCAAAATACCCTGTAATTTGATATCCCCATGATGGGTCATAAGGATATTCCATAATAGGCATTAGTTCTACATGGGTAAAGTTCATGTCTTTCACATAATTCACCAACACATCAGCCAATTCTACATATGATAAAAAACGACCTTCTTCAACATGTCTTTTCCAAGAGCCTAAATGTACTTCATAAACAGATATAGGAGCTTCTAAATTATTTATGCGATGTCTTTTTTGCATCCAGTCATCATCTTTCCATGTATATGAGTCTTTCCATACAACTGAAGCTGTTTTTGGTGGATGTTCTGATCGTTTAGCAAAAGGGTCTGCTTTTTCGGTAGCTACATTATTAAGATTACTATAGATCTTATATTTATAATTATCACCTTTTTTTACTCCAGGAATAAAACCTTCCCAAATACCACTTTCATCCCATCGAACATGTAATTTATGCTCTCCTTCAGACCAATAATTAAAGTCACCTATCACATATACTAATTTTGCTGCGGGAGCCCAAACGGCAAAATAGGTACCCTCAATACCATTAACAGTAAGCACATGAGAACCCATTTTCTCATATAACTTATAATGTTTGCCTAATTTAAATAGATTAATATCAAAATCAGTAAATAAGCTGTAAGGCGTAACTTTTGGCATATTAAATAATAGTTCCTTTAGGTATAACGGCTCCTTTCTTTATTACTACAATGCCTTCTTTTATAGAGTAAGTGTCAGTCTCTTTGTCTTCTAAATGTTTTCCGCCATTTATTCGAACATCGTCACCTATACGACAATTTTTATCTATGATTGCATTTTTAATAAAACAACGCTCACCAATACCCATAAAAATATCTACTTTATTTTCTTCAACATCTTTTAGTGATTCATAGTAATCTGAACCCATCATATAGGTGTTTATTATAGTAGATTCTGCACCGATTCTTGATCTAATCCCGATTACAGACTTTTGTATCGTTGCTGCATTAATTAAACAACCTTCAGCTATTACTGTTTTATCTAAAGAAGTTCCCGAAATTTTAGTAGTTGGAAGCATTCTTGCACGCGTATAAATACGTTTAGATTTATCATACAAGTCAAATTTTGGAATAGCATCTGTCAAACCAATATTAGCTTCAAAAAATGAATCGATGTTTCCAATATCTGTCCAATACCCTTCATATTGATAACTTAACGTTTTGTGTTTATTGATAGATTGAGGAATAATCTCTTTTCCAAAGTCCATTGTATTCGGATCATCCATTAGCTTTATTAATAGATCTCTATTAAAAATATAAATACCCATAGAAGCCAAATAATTTCTACCTTCTTTTTTCATTTCGTCACTAACTTCTGAAGTCCAATCAGGAAGTAATGAAGCATCGGGCTTTTCAATAAAAGAAGTTATAACGTTCTTTTCATCTGCTTTTAAGATTCCAAAAGAAGTAGCATCTTTTGAATTAACAGGGATAGTAGCGATAGATATTTTGGCTTTACTTTTTATATGTTCTTGTAGCATGAGCTTATAATTCATTTGGTACAACTGATCTCCTGATAAAATCAATGCATATTCAAAATCATGATTTAGAAAATGATGCAGACTTTGTCTAACAGCATCGGCAGTACCTTGAAACCATTTATCACTCGCCATAGTCTGTTCAGCAGCCAGCACATCTACAAAAGCCGAACTAAAAAAACTAAAGTGATACGTATTTTTAATATGTCTGTTTAATGAAGCAGAATTAAACTGCGTTAAGACATACATTCTTTTAATATCAGCATTTATACAATTAGATATAGGTATATCTACTAATCTATATTTTCCTGCAATGGGTACTGCAGGTTTTGAACGATCTTTGGTTAAAGGATATAGTCTTGAACCTTGACCTCCTCCTAAAATAATGGCTAAAACGTTATTGCTTATCATAACTAACTGATTATAGATTTGTATAAATTAATATAGGCTTGAGCAGAAGTATCCCAAGAATGATTAATACGCATGATTAATGTACGATTTTTTTTAAACTTGGTTTGATTCTCGTAAAAAATTGTTGCTCTTTTAATTTCATTTAAAACTGCATTAACGGAAATTTTATGATGTAAAAAACCAAATCCATCATCGTCGATATCAACTACTGTATCTTTCAAACCTCCAATAGCATGTACAATGGGAATGGTGCCATATCGTAAGGCATACATTTGATTAAGTCCACAAGGTTCTACTCGAGAAGGCATTAATAGATAATCGGCTCCTGCGTAGATATAGTGAGATAGTTGCTCATCATAGCCAATATGTGCGCTGAATTTACCTTTATATTTTTTAGTTAACTCTTTTAATTTGTTTTCAACTGCATTATTACCTGAACCTAATAATAAAATAGAAATATCGTGTTCGTTTAGTGCTTTTTCAAAAATTTCTGGGAAAAGATCGGCACCTTTTTCGAAAACTAACCTTCCTATAAATGCAAAAAGTGGTTTTTTAACATCTAAATTATAGGTATTACAAAGCCATTTTTTAGAAGCTTTTTTACCAGATTGAACAGTGGTTCGTTTATAATTTTTCAGTAAAAAAGGATCTGTTTCGGGGTTCCAAACATCAGTATCGATACCGTTAAGAATACCAGAGCATTTAGTACTTTCATGACTTAAAAGACTCTCTAATCCGTTTGCGCTTTGTTTTAACTCTTTCATATAACTAGGTGAAACAGTAGTAACTCGCCATGCACACTTTATGGCTGTTGCAAGTGGATTTATGCAATTGTTCCAATCTAATAAACCAATGTTGTTTTTGTCAAAAGCAGGAATTAGACCTACCTGTTCATGTGAAAACCATCCTTGGTATTGGGCATTATGAATAGTTAAAACAGACGGAATTTCTCTTAATATTTTGTATCTGTCGCTGTGCGACATCATAAAAGGAATAAGCCCAGTATGATGATCATGACAATGAATTATTGAAGGTGGTTCTTTTAATGTTAATACCCAATCTAATGCTGCAATTTGAAAAGCAAGAAATCGTTCTGTATCATCTTCTGAATATACATAATCGGTATCTAGATAACTAGGCACATCTACAAAGAAAATTTCATATCCTAAGTTATTCTTCTCAAGTTTTAAAATTTTAAAAGTGAGTTTGTTAGAACCAAGTAAAAGAGTTGAGCTATATACAGATTTACATTTGTTTTTTTTGGTAAAATTATTTTTATAAAAAGGCATCATTACCTGACTGCTGATGCCTAATTTATTTTGATAAATTGGTAACGCACCAACAACATCTGCTAAGCCACCGACTTTAGCGATAGGATAACATTCAGCACTGATATGAACTACTTTCATTAGTAAGTTTATAGTTCTATAAATTTACTAAATGTTTTTAATCAATACTTTAAATTACTATTGTTTTTAAGGAAACGATTTCGTAAAAATGCTAGTCATTTAGCTTCAATACGGCCATAAATGCTTGTTGTGGTATTTCAACATTACCTACTTGGCGCATACGTTTTTTACCTTTTTTCTGCTTCTCTAAGAGTTTACGTTTACGAGAGATATCACCACCATAACATTTAGCCGTTACATCTTTACGGAGTGCTTTTACGGTTTCTCTTGAAATAATCTTAGCACCAATTGCCGCCTGAATAGGAATATCAAATTGTTGACGTGGAATTAGTTCTTTTAGTTTCTCACACATGCGCTTGCCAATATTGTAAGCATTATCAGCATGTAATAAGGCAGAAAGCGCATCTACATTTTGGCCATTCAATAACACATCTACTTTTACTAATTTAGAAGCACGCATACCAATAGGAGAGTAGTCAAATGAGGCATATCCTTTAGAAACAGTTTTTAAACGATCATAGAAGTCAAAAACAATTTCAGCCAAAGGCATGTCAAAATTTAATTCTACACGTTCGGTTGTTAAATAGGTCTGATTGGTAATTTCACCTCGCTTTTCTATGCATAAACTCATTACTGGACCTACAAAATCTGATTTTGTAATAATAGATGCTTTGATATAAGGCTCTTCTACGCGATTTAATTTTGACGGATCTGGTAAATCACTTGGGTTATTCACCAAGATTTTCTCATCCGGTTCTTTATTGGTAAACGCATGATACGAAACATTCGGTACGGTAGTAATTACCGTCATATCAAACTCTCGTTCTAAACGTTCTTGAATGATTTCTAGGTGTAACATTCCTAAGAATCCACAGCGAAATCCAAATCCTAATGCCGCAGAACTTTCAGGTTGAAAAACTAAAGAGGCATCATTTAACTGTAACTTTTCCATAGAATTACGAAGTTCTTCATAATCTTCAGTATCAACAGGATAAATACCTGCGAATACCATGGGTTTTACATCTTCAAACCCATCAATTGCAGTGCCTGTTGGTTTTGCAGCATCTGTTATAGTATCTCCAGCTTTTACCTCGCTTGCTGCTTTAATACCAGTAATTAGATAACCAACATCTCCAGTTTTTATAACCTGTTTAGGCTGTTGTTTTAATTTTAAAGTACCAACTTCATCAGCAAAATATTCATTATCTGTTGCCATGAACTTAATACGTTGCCCTTTTTTTATTTCACCGTTCATAACTCTAAAATAGGTTTCAACACCACGATACGAGTTATAAACAGAATCAAAAATCAATGCTTGTAAAGGCTCATCTGGGTTTCCTTTAGGAGCTGGAACACGTTCAATAATTGCTTTTAAAATGTCTTGAACACCAAACCCTGTTTTTCCACTAGCAGGAATTACTTCCGAGGCATCGCAACCTAACAGATCGACAATATCATCGGTCACTTCTTCAGGATTTGCACTTGGCAAATCAACTTTGTTTAATACTGGAATAATCTCCAAATCATTCTCAAGTGCTAAATACAAGTTAGAAATAGTTTGCGCTTGAATACTTTGGGCAGCGTCAACAATTAAAAGAGCACCTTCACAGGCTGCAATAGATCGAGATACTTCATAACTAAAATCAACATGTCCAGGAGTATCAATAAGGTTTAAGGTATATTGCTCACCTTCGTATTCGTAATCCATCTGAATAGCATGAGATTTGATTGTAATACCACGCTCACGCTCCAAATCCATATCGTCTAATAACTGATCTTGCTTTTCGCGATCGGTAATCGTACCTGTATATTCCAATAATCTATCAGCCAAGGTGCTTTTTCCGTGGTCAATATGTGCAATAATGCAAAAATTACGAATGTTTTTCATGCCCTAAAATAAGTGCACAAAGATACTTAAATAAGTTATAAGATAATGCGTATTTTTATAGAACTAATATTATCATTACTATGAAATTTAGACGTATTAGAAAACGTAAAAAACCTAATAATAAACGCTCTCTTATTTTAATAGTTTTATTATTGATAGTAATTTATGTATGGTTACATGCAGAAGAAATACTAGCTAATTATTTTAATTGATGAAATTACTAATTACAGGCGCTACAGGGTTAGTTGGATCAGAAATTACGAAACACGCTTTAGCGAAAGGGTATATGGTACATTATTTAACGACGCGTAAAAATAAAATTGTTGCCCAAGAAAATTATAAAGGTTTTTATTGGAATCCTACTACAACTGAGATTAATGTTAATTGCCTTGAGGGTGTTACTAAAATCATCAATCTAGCTGGAGTCACCATCTCTGAACGATGGACAAGTGATTATAAGGAGGAAATTGTCTCGAGTAGGGTGAACTCTATTCAGACATTATATAAGGTACTCTCAGAGAATAAGCATACCGTTACTCAATTTTGTTCTGCATCGGCATTGGGTATTTACCCATCGTCAATAAGTTCAAGGTATGATGAAGATGAAACTAAAATTAGTGAAGGTTTTTTAGGGAAAGTGGTACAAACCTGGGAAAATGAAGCTGATACCTTAGGTGAATTAGGAATTGCCGTTACCAAAATACGTATTGGGATTGTTTTAGCAAAGAATGGAGGTGCGCTTAAAGAAATGGCCAAACCTATAAAACAGGGCATAGGTGCTGCTATTGGTAGTGGTAAGCAATGGCAATCTTGGATTCACGTAAAAGATTTAGCAACTATGTTTTTATTTGTTCTTGAAAAAAAACTGACAGGTATCTACAATGGTGTTGCTTCAAACCCAGTTACGAATCAAGAACTGACGAAGGCATTAGCTAAAAGTTTAGATAAGTCGATTTATCTGCCCAATGTTCCGAAATTTGCAATAAAGTTGGTACTCGGTGAAATGGCTGCAATTACCCTTGAAAGTCAGTATTTGTTAAATGATAAAATTAAAAATGCTGGGTTTGAGTTTGAATATAACGATGTTACTAAAGCATTAAACGATATCTATAATCGTGAATGACAAACCGAACATATGGCAACAACTTAAAACTGTTTTAGTGTTACCGTTTATGGTTGTGGTTATTATTCCAGCGGGTTTATATTTTTTAGTTAAAGGGCAATTATTTTCTCTAACTACTAAAACTCAGTTAAGCTTGGGTTATTTATTTTTAGTTATGGGTTTTTTTCTGTTTATACAATCGTTACGATTGTTTATAACAATAGGAAATGGCACCTTAGCACCTTGGCAACCAACTCAAAAACTAGTAGTTAAAAGTTTGTATCAGCATACTAGAAACCCAATGATATTAGGGGTGTTATTTATTATTTTCGCAGAAGCATTATTATTAAATTCATTAGCAATTTTAATCTGGGGGATGTTGTTTTTTCTTAGTAATACTCTTTATTTTATTAAAAAAGAAGAACCTGATTTAGAGAAGAGATTTGGAGAAGAATACATTCTTTATAAAAAAAATGTACCACGATGGTTTCCAAGATTTCCCCCTTGGAAATGCAAATAAGAAATGACGTCATCTCGAAATGAGTGAAACGATTGAGAGATCTAAAGTAAGATTTCTCAGTTTGTTCGAAATGACTATTTTTAGCTAGAAAGTGCTACCAACTTATGTACCGTTCTCCAATTGCGTGTGGAAGCTCGAACTTTTAATTTACTTTCAAAAAAATTATTACTCATTTTAGGATTGCCTGCACCATTGCCTGCATAATAATAGATCAGCCTATTATTAATTCTATATTCTTCAGGACTATAATCATAGGTTGCTAACACATGAATATGTTGCTGTTGCGGTTGTTCTTGTAAAAACACTACGTAGAACTTTTTAGGGTCTTTGGTAGCATCTTTCTCATAAGGATTATTCGAAATAACATATTGCATTTCTTTTGGAGTACGTATAATAACGGCAACATCAAATCCATAATCATCTGATAACATTTGATGAATAATTGTTTCTAATTTTTTTGAATCTTTTTTTTTAGACTTAAAAACAATATTCCCGCTTTGTATGTACGTCACAACATTTATAAAACCTAGTTTTTCAAAAGAGGCTTTTAATGCTATCATTTTAATCTTCTTCTGACCACTTACATTGATGCCTCGAAGTAAACAGATAAAAGTTTGCATTACTTTTTTCTATATTTTTCAAACCAAGCGAGTACATGATCTACTTTGGTGATGAGCTGACTAGGTTTTCTTGCAATACCGTGGTAAGCTCCAGGAATTTCTACCAAGGCTGTTTCTTTTTTTCTAATTTTTAAAGCACCATACAATTGTTTCGCTTCGGATAGCGGTGTACGTAAATCTGAAGTACCAACCATGACTAAAGTGGGTGTTTCAATATTTCCTACTAATGATAAAGGTGAAAATTTCCAGTAAGTTTCAAAATTTTCCCATGGTTGTCCAGGATAACGATAATCTGCATAATAAAAATAATTATCGGCTACCAAGGTTTTGCTAATCCAGTTCATTACGGGTTTTACAACTGCAGCGGCTTTAAAACGATTGTTTTTACCGATCATCCAAGCGGTCATAATACCACCAGCGCTTCCACCTGTTACATATAATTCGTTAGGATCAATAAATCCTTTGGCAATTATGGCATCGACACCATCCATAACATCGTTATAATCTTCACCTGGATACTTATGATATAAGAGGTTGCCGAATTTCTCTCCATAGCTGGTACTTCCACGTGGATTCGGATAAAAAACTACATAACCAGCGGCTGCATACAGTTGTATTTCTGGTGAAAATCGGTCACCATAATTAGCAATAGGACCGCCATGATTTTCAACAAGTAAAGGATATTTTTTTGAAGTGTCAAAATTGGGTGGATACACAATCCATCCTTGAATTTTATTAGCATCTACAGATGAATTATACCATATATCTTCTGTTTTTCCTAAGTTACGATATGCTAGTATATCTTTATTTAAATGTGAAATTACTTGTGGTTTTTGTCCTTTAGAAACGATTGCTATTTCTGCAGGATGATAGGGCGTAGTATAGGTATAGGCTATGGTGCCATTTTTTGAGATTGAATACGATCCACCACCATAAGGGCGGCCAATAGAAGTACCACCCAGATTATCGGCGATATTGGTTATTTTTCCCGAAAGGGTGGTGTATCCTATTTTAGTATTGCCTTTATCGTCATATTGAAAGTACAGCCCTTTACCATCATTACTCCAGTTTAAATTAGATTTTCCGCGGTCTAAATTAGTGTTAATCATTTGTTTATTAGATCCATCAACATTCATCAGATAAATTTTATTAACTTGATAGGTTTGTACTTTATCATCATAGCCTAAGTACGCAATCTGTTTTCCGTTGGGTGAAAATGCTAAGCCAAAATCAGGGCCATTTCTATCAGTTAATGATGTTATATTTCCCGAAGCTATGTCTAGGGCATAAATTTCAGAATTACGAGTTTCGTACTCCCAATTATCATTAAGATTACTGCTAAAGAATAAAACTTTAGCGTCATTTGACCATTGAGGAGTGCCAAAATTTTTATCTCCACTGGATATTTGTCTAGCGGTACCACCTTCGGCATCGACAATAAATAAATGTCTGAATGCGGGTTTGATATATCCAGAACCATCAGCTTCATATTTTAAACGTGTAGTTACTCTTGGATGAGCTGCCCATTTAGCACCTTTAGGCTTTTTAGGAGGTTTTACGAGAGAAGGTTGTTTACTATCTACTTTCATGGTAAATGCAATTTGCTTTCCGTCAGGGGACCATGATAACCCGCTAGGAGATTTTTCAAGTTGCGTCAATCGTGCTATCTTATTGGTATGAAGCCAATAGACAAAAATTTCAGACCCTTCTTTGGTATTGCTGGTAAACGCAATCTTATTTCCATCTGGAGACCATTGAGCATTCGATTCGTTAACATCATTATTGATTAATTTTGTATGGTTCGCTCCATTTGAATCCATCATCCATAAACGTGACGTACGACTATCATTCATAATATCAAAACCACTTCTTTGATACACTATTTTAGTTCCGTCAGGAGAAATTTGTGAATTTTGAACCCATTCTAACTCGAAAATATCTAAGTTTTTAAAAGAGGTTTTTTCTTGTGATTGAAGGGTCGTTACTATAAGAAAACAGCATAAAAATACTAAGCTCCGCATGGTATAAAATTTTGAAGCCTAAAGTTAAGAAAAGATAAACGCAAATAGTAATTAATCTTTAAAATACCAAAATGGAATTCTTGAAAAAGTCACTTCGGTAGTATCTTTTTCGCTGTATGAATCTCTTCTAAGTGATAATATATGCCTACCTTCAGATAAACTTTTAATATCTAAATAGGTTTCAAATCCAAATTGATTCGTTGCGCTTTCCCCTAAAAGAAAGTCTGACGAATATTTTACAGAATCTATATATATTTTGTACGTTTCATTAAATGTTTTAATATAGATTCTTTTTAAACTATCCTGCTTGCTAAACTTGATATTAGATTTTGAAAATTTGATTCTTGAGGATAGGCCGCGAAGGTCTTTTTCTGGTTTCAACCCTTTATTACGCTTATACATGCGATTTTCAATACTTTTTGAAAAAGGCATAAAAATTTTTAAATGATTATCTTTAATAACCTTCGAAGGAATGGCTGCCATTCTAATAAATTCATCTTTTTCTGTAAGCATATTTTCATAATTACTATTACTTACAAAATATTCATTAGATAAATCTGAACTCCTCGGTTTACTAAAATAGTTTGATTGCTTTTCTTCAATTGATGTAATAAATAGTAAAAGAATATAAAAAGGAACCAGTATTATACTAATGCGCTTACCAAATTTGTTGTCTAAGAAATTGTAAATTAACGGACGGTATAAAAAGGATAGCGTGATAAAACTAAACACCCAATAAAACGGAAAGTAAATTTTAGAAAGCCATTTCTTTTTCTTTAAAAATCCCTGTGTTATAAAATCAATAAACGTAAGTAACATCCCCAATACTATGAAAAGTATAATGGGTATGCCAAGTACTTTTTGTAACCAATCAGGTAATGCTTCATTGTTTATTATGAATTCAGTTGTTAAAGCTATCGATATTATAACAAGGGCAAAACCGAGTATATAAAATATTAACAGAAATGAAACGGCAAAAATGACACTACAGTAGTTTTCAAGAGAGGCAATATATTTATCAAAAGAACCAATTTTTTTCTTTAGATACTTTGTAAATTTAGAGCTATAATTGAGTGCTTCATAATCAATATCTCCAGAGATATAACGAAGCCCTAAAGCTCCTATCCATAAACCCCGTAAGATTACATGAAGTACTAAATTAAAAATTAATATGGCTGTCGAGACCCCTAAAAAGATAAATACTTGAGCTCGATACATAAGATTTTGACTTTGTGCCTCTTGAATAGCAAGTTTTATTGGCTCCCAGGCCTGAAAAAGTCCAAATATGGCAAAACCAGAAATAAGTAATTCTAATTGCCAACTCTCTTCCTGAAGTTTTTGTAATAGTTTTTTAAAGGCTGGGTTATTAAAGTCTTTACTCAAAATAGTTAGTTTAGGGTGTCTAAAATACTAAATATTTAAAATTCATTTTTAATGACTTAAATTCTCTTTAGTGTTATGTTTATCGCTAAATGAAAGTTGTTTGTAGAATCTTTTATAATAAAAGTAATAGGTTTTGTATCTTTAAAAAGGTAAATAATAAAAACTAATTAATGGATAAGTCGATTTTAACAAAAAAACTCCAAAAGATTTTTTTAAATGGATTGTTAGTTTTAATACTAATAAGTTGTGGTAATCAAAAAAAAACTCTTTTTAATGGTGAAAATTTAGATGGATGGACAAACTATGGTACAGAAAAGTGGTATGTAAAAAATGGAGAATTAATTTGTGAAAGTGGCCCCGATGCTCAGTATGGATACCTGGGGACAGATACCTATTATAAAAATTTCATTCTTACTTTAGAATTTAAACAAGAAGCCGATGGTAATAGCGGTGTGTTTTTTAGATCTACCGTTGAAGGCACTAAAGTGAGTGGTTGGCAGGTAGAAGTCGCACCACCAGGTAAAGATAGTGGAGGTATTTATGAATCTTACGGTAGAGGGTGGCTTATAAAACCTAACCCTGAAAAAGATAAAGCGTTAAAAATGGGAGAATGGAATACAATGAAGATAAAAGTAGATGGAGATACTGTAACAACTTGGTTAAATGATACTGAAATGGTACATCTAACTGATGAAAAAATAGGAAAAGGAGAAGGAGGAATTGCCTTACAAATACACGATGGAGGCGGTATTAAAGTAAGATGGCGTAATATATATATAGAAGAACTAGAATAAAATAACCCGATGAGAAAAAACATACTAACCATATTATTTTTAACAACCTTATTTCTTTCCTGTAAAGAAAATAGAAAGGAAGAAGTTTCTAAAGAAGTTAAAAAAACAGAACCAGTATCAGAATGGATTTCTTTGTTCGATGGAACCAGTACTAAAGGCTGGAGAGCTTATAATGGTGATAGCTTACCTCCAGGCTGGATTGTCAAAAACGGAGAATTAACGTTTGATACAGAATTAGGTTTAGAACAAGATTACAAAGGCGGAAAAGATATTATTTATGGTGACGAAGAATTTGACAATTTCGAATTATATCTAGAATGGAAACTCCCTAAAGGAGGGAATAGCGGAATTTTTTATCATGTAAAAGAAGGATATGATGCACCTTATGTGGCATCACCAGAATATCAACTAATAGATGATATAAACTATGCGAAAATTCATGATCTTACAGCATATAATAAAAGCTTAGGTTATACCGAGAAGCCAGAAGAGCTAAAACCATTACAAAAAACAGGATCAGACTATGCCATGCATCCTGCAAGTGAGGATAAAGTTCTAAATCCTGTTGGTGAATGGAATAGTTCTAAAATAGTATTTACACCAGAAAAAGTGGAACATTGGCTTAATGGAAAAAGGATAGTCTCATTCGTGCCTTGGGATGAAGCATGGTATGAAAAGAAGAATTCAGATAAATGGAAAAATAGTCCTGACTATGGAAAATTTAAAAAAGGGTATATAGGATTACAAGATCATGCTAGCCCGATTTGGTTTAGAAATATTAAAATAAGAAAACTATAAAGTGTCATGAATAAAAGAGAATTTCTTAAAAAATCTGCAATATTAGCTTCATCTACGGCTGTTATGCCTTCTTTAATTTTATCTTGTAAAGAGGCAAAAGATAAAATTGAATCTGATAATACCATTACACGATTAAGAACAGCTCATGTAGGCGTTGGTAATATGGGTAATGAAGATTTACGAGATATTTCTTCTCATGAGAAAGTAGATGTAGTTGCCTTGTGTGATGTTGACGCTAATTATTTAGCGGCAGCTAAGAAATTGCACCCTAATGCTAAAACATATGCAGATTATAGAGTGATGCTTAAAGAAATGGAGAATGAAATTGATGCTGTAATTGTTTCAACGCCAGATCATACACATGCACCAGCGTCATTGCTAGCAATGGATAAAGGCAAGCATGTATATTGTCAAAAACCATTAACGCACCATGTGACAGAAGCTAGAGAGATGAATCGAGTAGCGAAAGAGAAGAACTTAGTTACACAAATGGGAATTCAAGTACATTCTTTTTACGATTATAAATTAGCTACTTTATTAATTCAATCTGGTATTATTGGGAAAGTACATACAGTTAGAGCTTGGTCGCCTAAAAATTGGGGTTATGACGGACCTGCTCCCGAAGGTAATGATCCAGTGCCCGAAACACTAGATTGGAATCTTTGGTTAGGAACATCTGCTCAAAGACCTTATAAAAAAGAGGTGTATCATCCAGGAAACTGGCGTAAATTGGTAGATTATGGATGTGGAACATTGGGAGATATGGGTGTTCATATTTTTGATACACCCTATAATGCACTTAATCTAGACGTGCCGATGACAATTAAAAATGAGTGTAGAGCACCAAATGGGTTTGGCTATCCAGAAAATAATATCGTTACATATGAATTTCCCGGTACAGAATACACAGGTGAGAAACTTACTTGGATTTGGTACGATGGTCCAGGAGCACCGAGAAATCATGAAGATTTAAAATTGCCTGGTGAGCCTAATGAAAAAAGTAGTGATAATAAAGGAGAACAATCTGTAAAAGACAAAATTTCTTTAGATGCAAAAGTAGCCGATGAAGGAAAATTGCCTGAACAAGGTGCCATGTTTATAGGTGAAAAAGGACGCTTGCTATTACCTCATTTTATGCAGTTACCAAAGAAAATTGTGGATGGAGAGTATGTAGATATTTCAGAAGAAATCGTCGAAATAGAAAAGGTGCATAATATGGGCAAACCAATTCGCAATTATGCCTCTGAAGGGCCAAAACATTACCATCAGTTTGTAGATGCCTGTTTAGGTAAAGATGAGTGTACAGCTCCGTTTTCTTATGCCGCGAGACTTACTGAAACTATTTTATTAGGAGTGATTGCTGGACGTTTTCCTAACCAGACATTACACTGGGATAGTAAAGTTGCCAAGTTTTCTGAAGAAGAAGCTAATCAGTATTTAGGAGCTAAATATCGAAAATTTTAACAAGTATAGTTTTAAAACAAATAAAGCCTATCATAAAACGATAGGCTTTTTCATTGAAATACTGTAATCTAAAATATTATAATACTTTAACGTTTACTGCGTTCAATCCTTTTCTTCCTTCTGTTAAATCGAATTCTACCTTGTCACCTTCACGAACATCATCAATTAAACCAGAAACATGTACAAAATGCTCTTTCCCAGATTCGTCTTCAGTAATAAATCCAAACCCTTTTGAGTCATTAAAAAATTTTACGGTACCTGTACCCATAATAAAAAAAATAATAAATTAATAAAGTACAAAGGTAGTATATTGAAATTCAATAAAATGTAGTTTTTTTAATTTTATTTTTAAAAACTAATAGTTTCAGCTTATTTTCAGTCTATAAAATAGACTTGAAAATTTTTACCATCTTTAATTTTATAGATGCGATTTTTCGTAAAATTACGAATTTAGCATTTGCCAAAGTTTATCTTTTAATTCGATTAAACCGAATTGTGCAATAGAGGAGATAAAAATATGATCGATTTTTTTAGGAAGTTCTTTTTCTATTTCTTCTTTTAGTTCTTCATCAAGCATGTCAGATTTTGAAATAGCTAATAGCCTGTCTTTATCTAGTAGTTCTGGGTTGTGCTTCTTTAATTCGTTAAGTAAAATATCATATTCTTTAGCAATATCATCAGAATCTGCAGGCACCAAAAATAGCAAGGTTGAGTTACGTTCTATATGACGTAAGAATCGATGACCTAATCCTTTTCCTTCAGCGGCACCTTCTATGATACCAGGTATATCTGCCATTACAAAACTCTGAAAATTGCGATATTCTACAATTCCTAGATTAGGTTTAAGGGTGGTAAATGCATAATCGGCAATTTTGGGTTTTGCAGCGGTTATGACTGAAAGTAGCGTAGATTTACCAGCATTAGGAAAGCCTACTAAACCAACATCTGCCAATAATTTAAGTTCTAGTTGAAACCAACCTTCTTGACCAGGAATTCCTGGCTGCGCATAACGAGGTGTTTGATTGGTAGCTGATTTAAAGTGCCAATTACCACGACCGCCCATACCACCTTCTACCAAAATTTTTTCTTGATGGTCTTCAGTAATTTCAAAAAGCTGTTCATTGGTTTCGCCATCACGAACTATAGTACCTAATGGAACATCAATATATACATCTTGCCCATCTTTACCAGTGCTGCGCTGCTTACTACCATCACCACCGTGTTCTGCTTTGAAGTGCTTCTTGAACTTCATGTGGTAAAGTGTCCACATATTTTTATTACCGCGTACAATTATATGACCGCCACGACCACCATCACCACCATCAGGACCACCTTTTTGAATGTATTTTTCGCGATGCAAATGCACAGAGCCTTTACCTCCTTTACCAGAAGAAGCAAAAATTTTAATAAAATCTACAAAATTGCCTTCAGTCATTTATTTTGCTTTTAGCTGTTTGCTATTAGCTAAAAGCCAATAGCTCATAGCTTATAATTTATCAATTACTTCGCTTAAACGTTCAGTAATATCTGCTATGCTACCTACGCCATTTACACCATAATATTTGTTCTGAGCTTCGTAATAATGTTGTAATACGGCAGTTTTGGTATTGTATTCATTAAAACGATTTCTAATTTTGTCTTCGTCTTGATCGTCTGGCCTTCCACTTGTTTTACCACGTTCTAAAAGTCGTTTAACCAGTAAATCTTCTGGTACTTCTAAAGCAACCATACCATTAATACTTTCTCCTTTTTTTTCTAAGAAGGTATCTAATGCTTTTGCTTGATCTTCAGTACGCGGAAATCCGTCAAAAATAAATCCATTTACATCAGCATTTTTAGCTACTTCAGCTTCAAGCATATTAATGGTTACTTCGTCAGGCACTAAATCACCTTGATCCATATAAGACTTCGCTAACATACCCAATGCTGTTTTGTTTTTGATATTATATCGAAATACGTCTCCGGTAGAAATGTGTACCAAGTTGTATTTCTCTTTTAAAATATCGGCTTGAGTTCCTTTACCTGCCCCAGGAGGACCAAATAATACTATGTTTGTCATTTGTTGTGTTGTATGTTGATATATGCTTTTTAAATTCCTCCCTAAACCATTATAGTCTAAGCCATAGCCTACGATAAACCTATCTTCTATAGAAATACCAATATAATCTATTGGAAGTCCTTTGCGAAAGACATCGGGTTTAAAAAATAAAGTTGCTATTTTTAATTGTTTAAGGTTTTGATCTCTAAAGATTTCATAAATATGCTCGAGCGTAGTTCCCGTATCAATAATATCTTCGAGTATAATTACTGTTTTTCCTGCTAGATTTAATTCTTTATCAATACCAATTAATTGCTTTACTTCTTCTGTTGTTTTATCTCCTGTATATGAGGCTAATTTTACAAAGGTTACCTCGCAATCATCTTCATAAGCTCTAATAAAATCGGAAGCAAAAACAAATGAACCATTCATAATACCTATAAAAAGAGGAATTTCTCCTTCTTGAAGATCATCCTTGATCCAATAAACCATTCTTTTAATAGCTTCAGCTATTTTTTCTTCAGAAATATAAGGTTTGAAGTATTTATCTTGAATTTTTACTACACTCATATTGCAAAGTTAATCATACTAAAAAGATAAAACCGCTTTGATATGCTGAACCTCAGTTACTCAAAGCGGTTTTACATATTATTAGACTAAGTTTATTTCTTTTTTGAAACTTTAGTTATGGTATCATACATAATCGGCGATGCAATAAATAATGATGAATAGGTACCTACAATTACACCAATAATCATTGCAAACATAAATCCTTTAATAGAATCTCCACCAAAAATGAAGATTGATAATAATACGATTAATGTAGTTAATGATGTGTTGATCGTTCTTCCTAATGTAGTACTTAAGGCTTTATTTACAGTATCTGCAAAAGGCCATGTTGGGTGCTTTTGAGCGAATTCTCTAATGCGGTCAAAAATAACTACTGTATCATTTAATGAGTACCCAACTACTGTTAAGATGGCTGCAATAAATGATTGACCAATTTCCATGTCAAATGGTAAAACTTTCCAGAATAATGAGAATACAGCGAGTACAATTAATACATCATGAAATACAGCTACAACAGCACCTAAACTATATTGCCATTTTCTAAAACGTAATAAGATATATAAGAATACGATGATTAATGATCCTAAGATTGCCCAAACGGCTTTCTGCTTAATATCATCAGCTATAGTTGGACCCACCTCAAAATATTTCATGATTCCTATCTTATGATCTTCAACTTGATCTGAACCAATTTTAAAATTGTCTAGCGTAGCCCCATCAGGTAAATATGATTGTAGGCCTTTAAATAAAAGCTCTTGAATTTCATCACTCACGTTAATGTCATTGTCATCAACTTTATAGTCTGTGGTAATCTTTAACTGATTAGCACCACCATAGGTTTTTACTTCAGGAGCATCACCGAACACCTCTTTTAAAGAAGCTCTTGCCTCTTGAGCACTAATATTTTGATCAAAACGAACTGTATAGGTACGACCCCCTTTAAAATCAACACCTTGGTTGAAACCTTGTGTGAAAATAGAACCTAAGCCTATTAAAATAACAATTGCTGAAAATATATAGGCAAGTTTTCTTTTCTTTAAAAATTCTACGCTCATATTCTGGAACCAACCTTTGGTAATGCTAGTATTAAAGGTCATACCATAATCTTTGTTCGCCGCCCAATCAATTAATAATCTTGTAATAAATACAGCAGAAATTAAAGAAGTAATAATACCAATCATTAAGGTTGTTGCAAAACCTTTGATAGGTCCCGAACCAAAAATATAAAGAATAGCACCTGTTAAAAATGTAGTTACATTTGCATCGATAATCGCCGAAAGTGCACCTTTTAAACTAAACCCTTCAGCAATAGCGTCTTTTAATACTTTTCCACGTGCTAAGGCTTCTTTAATTCGTTCATAGATAATTACGTTTGCATCAACGGCCATACCAATAGTAATGATAATACCTGCAACGCCTGGTAAAGTTAATACAGCGCCAAAAGCTGTTAATACTCCAAAAATGAATAAGATATTTAATATTAAAGCAATATCAGCAAAGATACCTGCCTTACCATAGTAAAAGATCATCCATATCAATACTAAACTCAAGGCAATTAAAAAGGCAACTACACTATTATCGATAGATTCTTGCCCTAAGGATGCTCCAACCACCGAAGATTCAATAATTCTTGCCGCTGCTGGTAGTTTACCCGATTTTAAAGCATTTGCTAAATCTTGTGCTTCTTCTATACTAAATTGACCAGAGATAGATGTTCTTCCACCTGAAATAGGTTCATTTACATTAGGTGCAGAGTAAACATAATCATCTAATACAACAGCAACAAATTTACCTACATTTGCTTCTGTCATTTTAGCCCATTGTTTTGAACCTTTACTGTTCATACTCATGCTGACCTCAGGATTGACACCTAATTGATCGAATACTTGACTTGCATCTGAGATTACATCACCATTAATAGGAGCTACATCTTCACGATTCGATTTAATAGCATATAGGCTAATTATTTCTGAATCTTGATTAGGTTTGGCATCCCATAAAAATTTAGCGTACGTCATTTCGGTAGGCAGTAATGCTCTTACCTCTTTCATAGCTAAATACTTATTTACTTTAGCTGTGTCTTTTACATTCGCATATGCTATTGAAGAACTTCTTTGCTGTGCGTTTTGAGGAATGTTAGGAGATAAAACTGCAAATAAAGGATTTGCTACAGCAGCATCAATAGAATCTTTAGCTGTATCACCTAATAAGGCATCTAATTCTTCATCTTTAGAAATGGTAGTGTCTTGTTTTACTTCAGTAGGGGTTTCATCTTTCAATAATTCTGCAAGTTTTGTATTTGCTTGAATAAAGAAATTAGCGGTTTCCCCATTTTCATATACTTCCCAGAATTGTAACTCTGCTGTACTTTGTAATAATTTTTTTACACGATCAATATCTTTAGCGCCAGGTAACTGAATAGAGATTCTACCAGACTCACCAACTTGTTGAATACTGGGTTGCGTAACTCCAAAACGATCAATTCTACTACGTAAAACCTCGAAAGCTGTACTAATAGAACCTTTTACTTCATCTTTAAGTATTGGGATCACTTCATCATCCGCCATTTTGAAGTTGATCTTATCTTTTAAAGATTTATTACCAAAAATACTTGGGTCTCCTAATTTTACAGAACCATCACTAACTTTATCAAAAGCATCTAAGAATAAGGTTAGATAATCACTATCACTATTCTTTTGAGCTTCAGTAGCATCTGCTAAGGCTTTATTGAAAACTGGGTTTTTAGAGTTGTTCGCTAGTCCCATTAAAATATCTCTCACAGATACTTCTAAGGTTGCATCGATACCCCCTTTTAGGTCAAGACCTAAGTTAATGGCGCGATCTCTTATTTCTTTTCCGGTATATTTTGTGTATCCATAATTTGCGATAGGCAAATTTGCGATAGAATCTAAATAAACCTGCTCTTTCTGCGCATTACCATCGGCATATGCTTTCGCATCATCTTCAAGTCTATTATTTACCCATGTAAATGATAAATAGTATAAACATATCAATCCAAAAATGATAGCCAATACTTTTATAAGTCCTTTATTCTGCATTATCTTTTCTGTTTAAAAAATCTTCAATTTGTAATTAACGCGCAAATATAGTATTTCATAAAAGAATACCCAATTGTTTTATGCTTTTTTATAAGTGTATTGTTCTCATGGAATTACCTGAAAATTTGACATTTAACAACTTTGAAAATAACGTTATCAGGATTAATATTTTAGTATATTCGCTTATATAAATTTTTAGTATGTCACACCAAACTGATATTGAGATTGCACAAGGCAATCAGATGCAACATATTAAAGAAGTTGCAAAAAAAATAGCTATTGAAGAAGATGATCTTATCCTTTTCGGAAAGTATAAAGCAAAGCTTCCGTTACGATTAATTGATGAAGAAAAAATCAACCAAAACAACCTCGTTTTGGTTACTGCCTTAACACCAACACCTGCAGGGGAAGGAAAAACAACCGTTTCTATAGGATTAAATGAAGGACTAAATAAAATAGGAAAACAAGCTACTGTTGTTTTACGTGAACCGTCATTAGGACCCGTTTTTGGGATTAAAGGAGGTGCTGCAGGAGGAGGATACTCACAGGTAGTGCCTATGGAAGATATCAATCTACATTTTACGGGTGATTTTAATGCCGTTGAAAAAGCAAATAATTTACTATCAGCTTTAATTGATAATAATTTACAAAGCAAAACTAACAATTTAAATATTGACCCGAGAACCATTGCCTGGAAACGTGTAATTGACATGAACGACCGTGCGTTACGGCAAATTACCATTGGTTTAGGTGGTATTTCAAATGGAATACCTCGTGAAGATGGCTTCAATATTACACCAGCTTCTGAGGTAATGGCCATTTTGTGTATGGCAAAAGATATGGAAGACCTAAAAAAGCGTTTAGGCGATATTTTTGTTGGATTTACCTTTGATAAAAAAGCAATTTTTGCCCGTGATTTAAAGGCGCAAGATGCTATGGCGATTTTGCTAAAAGATGCTATTAAGCCTAATTTAGTACAAACGTTAGAGCACAATCCTGCGATTATACATGGTGGCCCATTTGCCAATATTGCGCAAGGAACAAATACTATAATTGCTACTAAAATGGGGCTTTCATTATCTAATTACGTAGTAACCGAAGCGGGTTTTGGAGCGGATCTAGGTGCAGAAAAGTTCTTAAATATCAAATCTGCTTATGCAGGATTGAATCCTAAATGTGTAGTGTTAGTTGCTACTGTTAGAGCATTGCGTCATCATGGTGGCTCACCAAAAGAAGAGTATAACACACCAAGTTTAGAACGTGTAACAAAAGGTTTTGAAAACTTAGAAAAGCATATAGAAAATGTGCGTAAATTTAATATTGAACCTGTAGTTGCTATTAACAATTTTATTAGTGATACTGATGAAGAAATCAATTTTGTAATTGAAAAATGTGCGTCTTTAGGAGTTCAAGCTGTAGTTTCTAAAGGATGGGCAGAAGGTGGTAACGGAACACAAGGTTTAGCAAAAGCTGTTGTTGATGTGGTAGAAAATAAAGCAACTATTTTTAAACCTTTATACGATTGGAAGTCTCCTGTAAAAGAAAAAATTGAAACTATTGCTAGAGAAATTTATGGTGCTGACGGTGTAGATTTTGATACTAAAGCGGAACTTAATTTACGTAGAATTGACCGATTAGGATTTAATGATTTTGCTATTTGTATGGCAAAAACACAAAAATCATTCTCTGATAATGATAAATTGGTTGGTCGTCCAACAGGATTTAGAATTACTGTACGAGAAATTGAAATTGCTGCTGGAGCACAATTTTTAATACCAATACTAGGCAAAATGATGCGTATGCCTGGTTTACCAAGCACACCAGCGTCAGAAAATATGACCATTGATAATCAAGGTGTAATCTCTGGATTGTCTTAAATTATTTTTAATTGTAAATCTATGGGAACTAAAAAAAGCGGCTTGAAAAATTATGCCTTTGAATTCCTTTCAATTTTTATTGGAATTTCATTAGCTTTTGCTTTAAATAATTGGAACGATAATAGAAAAGAGAGAGAGTCTGAGAGAAAGATTTTAATTGAAATAAAAAATGGACTTAAATTAGATTTTGAAGATGTAAAAACAAATATTCTAGGGCATAAAAAAGGAGTAGAGGCTTGTAGATATTTCAGAAAATTAATTGATAATAAAGTTGTAAATAAGGATTCTTTAGCTGCATATGATTTTATGCTATTAAGAAGTTTTATTTCTATTCAAAATAAATCAGGATATGAATCTTTAAAATCTAATGGACTTAAATTAGTTCAAAATGATTCATTGAGATTTAAAATAATAGCATTGTATGATTTTCACTACGAAATATTAGAAAAAATAGAAGAAGATTATCTAGAGATGCAATTTTATCCAAATCATTTTGAATCATTCAATACTATTTTAGCAGAAAATAGGGTATTTGATTCTAATGGTAAATTAAAAGAAATAATTCAGCCTATCAAATTATCAAAGATTAAAAAGAATAAACTTTTAAATCGCTTAATAAGCATTGAAAACAATAGAGTATTTATTTTACAACAATATTTTAGAGTAGAAAAGAAAATTCTTGAACTGATTAAAGATATAGAATCTGACCTCAAATAAAAAAATCAGCCAATAGGCTGATTTTTATAATTTTTTTGAAACTTAAATTAATCTACAGTAGCTGGTTTAGGTTGTTCCATTTTAGAATATCCTTCAGGCACTGTCATGTTAAATTTACTATCCTCTACTTTTTCACCTTTAACTTCAGTTACTTCAGATGTGATCGTCATTGGAAATCCACCCTGTACAACATTCATTGTCATGTGCATTGGGAATCCTTTTATTTTATCTCCTAAATCCGCAGTATTTTGAGTAGGGGCTACAATCTTTTCAGTAGTATAGATAGTCATTTTTGTATCTACACCATCTTTTTTACCAGAAACAGTATATCCTTTACATACATAACCCGCAACAGTTTTAGTATCTCCTGTTTCTGTAATGGTTAATTTATCTAATTCTTCATCTGAAACATTTATTTCACGCTCTAAATATTTTTTACCCATCATTGGGTTGTCCATAAGAACTAAAATCTTTTTAGCATCTTTATCTACAACCGTAGTAGTGTTACCGGCCATAGGGTTTTTCATTTCAGATCTAGATTTACCAGCTTTAAAATACGTATTCATGGTAAGATCACCCATCATTGCTAGCGAAGCATTTACCTGATCATTGTCACTAGACATAGTCATCTTCATAGTAACCATACCTTCTTTTACTGTGTCTTGTGCAAATGCATTCAGACTTAGCATTGCTACAAATAGTAGAATAATTTTCTTCATTATATAAGTTTATGTTTTATTATGGTGTAAAGATAACCAAAAAGTTTGCCAAAAAGTTTTGAGAAAATAAAAAACCTCTTTTATTGTTTAATGAAAGAGGTTTGATTTGATTAGAAGTAAGAAGAACTATAGTTCTAATAATCCGTTTGTTTTTTTGACACCTGTAGCCGACTCTTGTAAATGTGCTTTTTCAGCATCATCAAGCGTGATGTCAACTATTTTTTCAATTCCGTTTTTTCCTAATACCACAGGAACTCCGATACAAAGATCAGACAATCCATATTCACCGTCTAATAAAGTAGAGCATGGAAAAATCTTTTTCTGATCACAAGCAATAGCTTGCACTAAACCAGAAACTGCCGCGCCAGGTGCATACCAAGCAGAAGTACCTAACAATTTTGTAAGTGTGGCGCCACCAACCTTAGTATCTTCTTTTACTTGATTCAATCTCTCTTGTGTGATGAATTCTGAAACTGGTACTGAGTTACGTGTTGCAATACGGGTTAAAGGTACCATGCCTTTGTCTGAATGGCCACCAATCACCATACCATCTACGTCAGATATAGGAGCGTCTAAAGCTTCTGCTAAGCGATATTTAAAACGAGCAGAATCTAGGGCACCACCCATACCAATAATTCTATTTTTTGGTAATCCTGTTGTTTTATGTACTAGGTAGGTCATCGTATCCATAGGATTCGATACCACAATAATAATAGTGTTTGGTGAATGCTCAATTAAACTTGAGGAAACCGATTTTACAATACCTGCATTAATACCGATTAATTCTTCACGCGTCATACCAGGCTTACGCGGAATTCCTGAAGTTATCACACAAATATCTGAATTAGCAGTTTTTGAATAATCACTTGTTGTACCTACTATCTTCGTGTCAAATCCGTTAAGAGAAGCTGTTTGCATTAAATCCATGGCTTTCCCTTCAGCATATCCTTCTTTTATATCTAATAAGACAACTTCTGAAGCAAAATCTTTGATTGCTATATATTCTGCACAACTCGCCCCAACGGCACCTGCACCTACTACTGTTACTTTCATTTATTACTTTTTTATTTTATAAAATTTAATCTTTATATATCTATATTAGCATATACGGCATTATTTTCAATAAATTCTCTTCTTGGTGGCACATCATCTCCCATTAGCATAGAGAAAACTCTATCTGCCTCAACACCATTATCTATAGTTACGAGGCGCATGGTTCTATATTCAGGATTCATAGTTGTATCCCATAGCTGTTCAGCATTCATTTCACCGAGACCCTTATAACGTTGAATAGGAGCACTACCGCCAAATTTTTCTACAATTGCATCACGCTCCTCATCATTCCAAGCATATTCTTTTTTAGCACCTTTTTTTACTAAATAGAGTGGAGGTGCTGCAATATATACATAACCTTCTTCTATTAACTCTCTCATATATCTAAAGAAGAATGTTAAAATCAATGTAGCAATGTGACTACCATCTACATCGGCATCACACATAATGACAATTTTATGATAGCGTAACTTTTCGAGATTTAAAGCTTTACTATCTTCTTCGGTACCAATGGTAACACCTAAAGCTGTAAACATATTTTTGATCTCTTCATTCTCAAAAACTTTATGTTGCATTGCTTTTTCAACATTTAGAATTTTACCACGTAAAGGTAAAATAGCTTGGAAATTACGATCACGGCCTTGTTTTGCTGTACCACCTGCTGAGTCACCCTCAACTAAAAAGATTTCACATTTTTCTGGCTCACTCCAAGCGCAATCTGATAATTTACCAGGTAAGCCGCCACCGCTCATCACAGTCTTACGCTGTACCATTTCACGTGCTTTACGTGCAGCATGACGTGCCTGTGCAGCTAAAATTACTTTTTGAACAATAGTTTTAGCATCATTAGGATTTTCTTCTAAATAATTAGTCAGCATCTCAGAAACGGCTTGACTTACCGCGGAAGTTACCTCTCTGTTTCCTAATTTGGTTTTGGTTTGCCCTTCAAATTGAGGTTCAGCTACTTTTACAGAAATAATAGCTGTTAGCCCTTCACGAAAATCGTCACCAGCAATATCAAACTTTAATTTGTCTAGCATTCCTGAAGACTCAGCATATTTTTTTAAGGTACCTGTTAATCCTCTTCTAAAACCAGATAAATGTGTTCCTCCTTCATGTGTATTAATATTATTTACGTATGAGTGCAGGTTTTCAGTATATGACGTATTATATACCATAGCAACTTCTACAGGAACGCCATTTTTCTCACCTTCCATAGAAATCACATCAGATGTTAATTGCTCTCGTGTGGCATCAAGATAGCGAACAAATTCTTTAAGCCCTTCGGTACTATGAAAATCTTCTCTAATAAAGTTACCTTCATCGTCTTTTTCACGTTTATCAGTAATAGAAATTTTTATTCCTTTATTTAAAAAGGAGAGCTCCCGCATACGGGTTGATAGGGTTTCGTAACTAAAATCTATTTCTGCCTGAAAAATGGTGTCATCAGGTGAAAAAGTAACTGTTGTTCCATTTTCGTTAGAATCACCAACAGTTTTTACAGGGTATAATGTTTTTCCCTTTTCATATTCTTGCTCCCAAATTTTACCATCACGATAAACAGTAGCCTTTAAATGATTTGATAGTGCATTAACTACAGATACACCAACACCATGTAAACCACCTGAAACTTTATAAGAATCTTTATCAAATTTACCACCAGCGCCAATCTTGGTCATTACCACTTGTAAGGCAGAAACACCTTCTTTTTTGTGCATACCCACAGGGATACCACGACCGTTATCTTTTACAGTAATTGAATTGTCTTCGTTAATCCAAACATCTATAGTATCACAATGACCCGCCATGGCCTCATCTATAGAGTTATCTACCACTTCATAAACCAAATGATGAAGTCCTCTAATTCCTACATCACCTATATACATTGATGGACGCATTCTTACATGCTCCATGCCTTCTAATGCCTGAATACTATCGGCAGAATAATTCGCTTTTTTAGCCTCTTCGCTCATATTTTTCTTCTCTCTTTTTTACGTAATTTCAAAAACATACAAATATAAGAAAACACGCCCGTTTGAGCATGTTTTTTGAGTTTCATAATAAGGGAAGTTATTAACAATAATTAATAAAAATGAAGATAAAAGTTAGTGTTATGTATATAAAAAAGAATTAGCCCAGAAGTTTAAGGAAAACTCGGGCTAATTCTCAGACCTACTATGAGCATTTAATAGATTTAAATATGCATGGTACTACCCCTAATATTATGCTTTCATTTCTATATCTTTTTGCTCTAGTACTTTACCAGCTTCATCAAGTTTTACTTTTATCCATTTACCGTCTTTGTCAACTAGTTTTGCATAAAATTTAACAGCCTTATCTTTTTTAAATTTATACGCTTTTTTAATTTCATAGCCAGCATATGTTTCACTTAATGTTTTTTGTATAGCTTCAGGTAAATCTGCCACCGCTACTTCTGTTTTCTCTTGTTTTTGCTGAACCTTCTCAACTACTTCTTCTTTTGCTTCTTGAGCAAAGCTTAGAGTTGTTGCTAAAAGAAAAAAGCTTAACGCAAATAATACACTTAATTTTTTCATGATGAATCGTTTTTAAAAATTAATATTTAGTTTTTGTTTGTTGTTTCAAATGTAGTACTTGAATCTAAAGAAAATCTGAACGAAGTGTAAACGATTCTAATATTTATACAACAAAAAACTCGCTGGGAAGCGAGTTTTTTAGAATAATAATAACAATACTGTTATTAACAAAATTTAGAGTAATATTTTAGTTTCTGTTGTTTCAATTTTTTAAAAGAAATAGTCTAAAATACAATGAAGTTATCTTAGACTATTTCACCCTACAAGCCATTAACCGAATTAGCTTTTTATCTGATTGATTGTTTTTTAATTTTTCCCCTTATGCCATTAATTGAAAAATAAAAAAAGTGAATAAAGAATTCAATCAGTATTTAGCTTATCAATTATTATGACACAAACATACAGTAAGAATCTAAAGAAAATCTAAAGATTTAAAAGCGTATCATAATTTGATGTTGACTTTCTAAATAGGTGTAGTCAATTTTCCAATGATTGATATCACATATTTTTTTTACAATAGCCAAACCTAACCCAGAAGAATCAGAAGAATTACTGTCTTTTTTAAAACGGTTAAATAGACTGTTTGGCTCTATGTTCGGTTCTTCGCCACTATTAGAAATGAATAAATATTCTGGTTTTAGTTCGCAGTAAATGTTACCATTATCTATGTTGTGTTTGATAGCATTAGAAAGTAAATTTCGAATTAACATATCTATTACTATACTATTCGTTATTAATAAAGTATTTGGTTCTAATTTTGTCTTTACAGTAAGTTTTTTTTGCAAAATAAAATCTTCATAAACGTCAATTTTATTCGCTATAAATTCGGTTAGATTTATTTCTTCTTTGTTATCAAATTGTCTGTTCTCAACCTTGGCAAGTGTTAGTAATGTCTTATTTAATTTAGAAAGTCGTTTTCCTGCTTGATAGATTGATTGTAATTGCTCACTTTCTTCTTTGTTTAAATTTTCTGACTGTAGTAATAGTTCAACCTTCGATTGCATGATTGCAAGCGGAGTTTGCATTTCGTGTGAAGCATTTTCTGTAAATTCCTTTAGACTGCCAAAATCAGAACTTAATTTTTCTGTTAAACTTTCTATAGACTCATTAAGGTCTTTGAATTCATCAATATCAGACTTCTGCAATTCAATAGGTTTTTGATCTTGAATTGAAAAGTCTTTAAGAGTTTTTAAATTTTCACGAAACGGACTCCAAATTCTTTGGGCAATTCGCGTATTTAAATATGATAAACCAGTAAGTAGCAACAAACTAATTAATACTGTTGCTATGGTGATTATTGTAATAAAATCTTGATTTCTAACTAATGAATTTCTTGTTACAATTTTATAACGTTTTCCTTGTAATGTTTCATAAGCTGTTAACTGACGATATTTTTCATATTCGTCAGCTCCTGCTACATCTATTCCATGAAAAATAAGTGTATCCTTATATATAATAGTATCTTTAGGATATAATTTATTTTCAGCGCTTGTTAATTCTTCGGGCTCATCAAAAATTGTTAGAGGAGAATCATATTTAATTACTTTGGCAATCACTTCTTTATTATAAAGTAATTTTTCATCTAAACGTCGGTTCATTACTGTTGTTAAAGTAATAAGCAATAAAATACCTCCGACAAGAAAAATAATTATCGATAATAGTAAATAATCTCTACCCGTTTTTTGAATTAACTTCATTTAGATGAAAAATAGAAAGCTAAGTTATTCAGAAAATTTATAACCTAAACCATACATCGTTTGCACATAATCTTTTGAGCCGTATTTTTTCATTTTTTTTCGAAGATTGCCCAAATGCGTATAAATAAAATCAAAACTATCTGCCATTTCAATTTCGTCACCCCATAAATGTTCGGCAATCGATTCTTTCGTAACAACCTTGTTTTTATTTGAAATGAAGTACAGTAACAGGTTGTATTCTTTTTTTGTTAATGTAATAGGTTTTTTATCAATAGTAACGGTTTTTGAAGCAGGATCTATTTGAATTTCATTAAAAGTTATAAGATCACTTCCTCCGAAATTTCTACGACGTATTAAAGAATTAATCCTAGAATTTAATTCTGCAAGATGAAAAGGTTTTGTTATATAGTCATCAGCACCTAGATCTAATCCTTTTAACTTATCATCTAAAGAATCTCTAGCAGAAACTATCAAAACACCTATTTTAGAATCTTTTTCTTTGATTAGTTTTAATAGATCAATACCACTACCGTCTGGTAAATTAATATCGAGTACAACTACGTCGTAATTAAAACTAATGAGTTTATCTTCGGCATCGAAAAATGTAGAAGCTTCTTCACAAATATAGTCTTCGTTTTTGAGGTAACTTGAAACTGAATCTAGTAATTCAACTTCATCTTCAACAATTAATATTTTCATCTAGGCGTTTTTATTTAAATGAAAATGACTTGTTTTTTAGGGAGTCGTAAAGTTACATATAACTATTTAACAAAAGTAAATACGGCCTCAAAAATAATTCGAAACCGTATTTATAACAAAAACACAACTATTTAATAAGCATCGTCATGTACCATCGTGATGGCACGACCACTTGGCTCATTCATATTTTTAAAACTCTCGTCCCATTCTAAAGCCGTAGGTGTACTACAGGCGATAGAAGGTACAGAAGGTACGGTTAAGGCAGCAGCTTCACTAGAAAAATGTTCTTCAAAAATACTTCTGTAATAATATTCTTCTTTAGTGGCTGGCGTTTGTTTTGGAAAACGGAAAGCTGCATTGAACATCATTTCATCACTCACTTCGGTTTCAACAAGCTCTTTAAGAGAATCAATCCAGTTATAACCAACACCGTCGCTAAATTGTTCTTTTTGCCTCCAAGCTACAGATTCAGGTAAATAGTTTTCAAAAGCTTTGCGTAGCACCCATTTTTCCATACGTTCACCATTAATCATTTTATCTTGAGGATTGATGCGCATGGCCACATCCATAAATTCTTTATCTAGGAAAGGAACACGACCTTCAATACCCCATGCCATTAAACTTTTATTGGCGCGTAAACAATCATATTGATACAATTTATCTAACTTACGTACAGTCTCTTTATGAAATTCTTCTGCGTTTGGTGCTTTGTGGAAATATAAGTATCCGCCAAATATCTCATCGGCGCCTTCACCAGACAATACCATTTTTATACCCATAGATTTAATCACTCTCGCCATTAAATACATAGGTGTAGAGGCTCTTACTGTGGTAATATCATAGGTTTCTAATTGATAGATTACATCTTTAATAGCGTCTAATCCTTCCTGAACTGTAAAGGTGATTTCATGGTGAATCGTACCAATATGGTCAGCTACTTTCTGTGCAGCAGCTAAATCAGGAGAACCTTCTAAACCAATTGAAAATGAATGTAATTGAGGATACCAAGCTTCTTTTGTATCGCCTGATTCTATCCTCTTGGCTGCGTATTTTTTCGCTATGGCGGATGTAATGCTTGAATCGAGTCCTCCAGAAAGTAATACCCCATAAGGAACATCAGACATCAATTGACGGTGTACAGCGGCATCTAAAGCGTCATGTAATTCATCGATACTGGTTTGGTTTTCTTTTACAGCTTTATACTCCATCCAATCACGAGTGTACCACTTTTTTAGCTCACCATTTTTACTATATAAGTAGTGTCCTGGAGGAAAAATTTCAATTTTGTTACACACGCCCTCTAAGGCTTTTAATTCTGAAGCAACATAAAAACTACCGAATTTATCCCATCCTATGTATAAAGGTATAATACCCATATGATCACGCGCAATTAAATACGCATCATTCTCTACATCATAAAGAGCAAAACCAAAAATTCCGTTAAGGTCATCTAAAAAGTCAGCACCCTTTTCTTTATATAAGGCTAGTATAACTTCACAATCAGACTGGGTTTGAAAACTATAACTACTTTCAAAATCTTTACGGATTTCTCTATGATTGTAAATTTCACCATTAGCAGCTAATACCAACTTTTTATCGTCACTAAATAAGGGTTGTTTACCCGATGCCGGATCAACAATTGCTAATCGCTCATGGGCTAAAATCGCTTTTTCACTGCTATAAATACCGCTCCAATCTGGCCCACGGTGACGAATTTTCTTCGACATTTCTAATAGCTGAGGTCTCAACGTCTCTGCCTCTTGCTTCAAATCAAACGCACATACAATTCCACACATAATAGTTCTTTGTTTTTGTTATGATGCAAATATGATTCATATATTATAATATGTAAACTAAAAAGTTTATATTAGTTTCAATATGTTATTTTAATTCATTAAAAAATGATAAAATGTAATATTTACTATAAATTTTTTAATCATTTTTGACAGATGTAAACTTTAGTAAAAAGTATATACTAAAAGAATCGGTTTTAACGTTATGAATACTCAACAGGGTTATTTATGGTAAAAACGTACATTGTATTCGTCGCTACATTTTTGTTTGTTTTCTTATGTTCTTTCGAGATAACTTCACAAAGTTTTAATACTTTAGATAAAGTGCCTCATGATATTTCATATTATCGTGAAAGTAGAGTTACCAAGCCTTTAGTAAAAGTGCTTTATGGAAGGCCTTCGAAAAGCAAAGAAAAAGTCTTTGGAGATCAGATTCCTTATGGAGAAATATGGAGAACGGGTTATAATGAAGCTACCGAAGTAAAGTTCTATAAAAATGTAAAGTTTGGCAATCAAACCGTAAAGGCAGGTACCTATACTTTATTAACAATACCAGGAGAAAAATATTGGAAAGTAATTTTAAGTTCGCAATTAGATACATGGGGAGCGTTTCAGTATAATCCTACTTTTAATGTAGCAGAAATTAGTGTTCCAGTAAAGAGAGGCGAGACCTTAGAAACATTTTCTATTGCCTTTAAAAAGCAACTTGATTCAATTGAAATGGTATTGGGTTGGGATGCTACCCGAGTAAAAGTGCCACTACAATTCGAACAAAAGACAACTGAACTGGCTTACAATAAAGCAGAATAAATTTTAATTCACTTTTTCTCCATTCACAAAGGTTTCTAATACTTCTGTACTAGGAACTTTATCAATAGCAATGGTCATTATATCTTGATCTAGTACAACAAAGTCTGCAAATTTACCAACTTCAATACTCCCTTTTTCGCTTTCTTCAAAATTAGAATAGGCCGCCCAAATAGTCATGCCTTTTAATGTTTCTTCTCTTGACAAAGCATTATTTATTTGATAACCATCTTTTGGATAATTATTCAAATCTTTTCGTGCCACAGCAGCATAAAATGTTAAAAACGGACTTACTTTTTCGACTGGAAAATCGGTGCCTAATGCTATCTTACCGTATTGTTTTAAAAGATCTTTATAGGCATATCCACCTTTTATTCTCTCGACTCCTACACGATCTTCTGCCCAATACATATCGCTGGTAGCATGTGTAGGTTGTACTGAAGGAAGAATATTTTTAAAAGCGTCAAAATCTTCTGGAGACACAATTTGAGCATGCTCAATTTTCCAGCGTCTGTCTTTTTTATCTTTTAAAACACGTTTATACGTTTCTAATAAAAAGTGATTTGCAGAATCACCAATGGCATGGGTATTCATTTGAAACTCAGAATTAGCGATTCGTTCAGCTGTATTTTCGAGAAAATCTACCGTACTTACCAAAGCACCAAAGTGATTTGGCTTATCACTGTAAGGTGCACGCATTGCCGCACCACGAGATCCCAAAGCTCCGTCACCATAGACTTTAAAAGCACGCACGTTTAAACGATCGGTTTTACTAATGCCCTTATTTAAATAATAATCTAAATTTTCTGGATATGCGGAAGCCATTGCATACACACGCATTTTCAAATCACCAGTCTTTTGTAAACTATCAATAAGTTCTATAGTCTCTCTTGAGAGCCCAGCATCGTCAACCGTAGTAAGGCCTAGACCAAAGCAAATTTTTTCGGCATCTTTTAAACCTTGAATATTTTCTTTCGTAGTTGGTTGCGGAATTTTTGAAGTAATTAAACGCATAGGTCTATCGATAAAAATTCCTGTTAGTGTTCCATCTTTTTTTAAGATATCACCTCCTGAAAATGTTGTTTCTGTGGTAACACCTGCCATATCTATAGCTTTTTGATTTGCTAATAAGGCATGTCCGTCAACTCTCGTGATTGCAACAGGTGTATCAGGAAATAGTGCGTCTAGCTTTTCTTTGGTAGGAAACTCTTTAACTTCCCAATCGTTTTGGTCCCAGCCTCTACCTGTTATATATTGCACATTTTTCTCCTTTTGAAAGTCAACTAGCCTTTGCAGTACTTCATCATAACTTTTGGTCCCGGTAAGATCAACTTTTTGCTGCTGCATGCCCAATCCATAAAAATGACAATGCGCATCGATAAATCCAGGGAAAACCGCTTTCCCTTCAGCATCGAGTGTTTTAAGAGTTGTATATTTTTTCTGAATTTCATCAGTACTTCCTGTAGCAACTATTTTTCCATCTTTTACAGCAAAAGCTTCCGCTTTAGCGAAATTGTCGTTGACCGTATAGATAGTTCCGTTAATAACTAATAGATCAGCCTTCTCTTTTGGGTTGCAAGCAAGCCCTACAAGAAGAAATAGAAAAGCAAGTTTTTTCATGATACATTGGTTTAAAGTTTTACAAAGGTAAGGTTTACAAAAATTTTATTGTAAAGCGTTAATAATATGCTGTTCTTCAGCTTTGGCATACTCATATCCAAATTGGTAAGCTTTCATAATGCCTTTCGAATCTAAAAAACCAATATTCTTTATATTATTAGGTAAAAATACATAACTACACTGTTCGTATTTTGCTGTATTATTAGCAACCAAACCTAAATGATGTACGCGATTCAAAAGTTTTAAAGAAGTTTTTATTTCTTTTCTGTTAATTTTTTCTGCCGGATTAATATAACTGCCAATAATCCTATCACATTTTCCAATTAATGGCTCCGTTGGGAAATTATTCATAACACCACCATCACAATATAATTCATTATTAATTTGTAAAGGTGAAAATATAGGAGGGAGTGCAGATGATGCCACAATGGGTTTTATCAGTTCGCCGCTATCAAAAAAGGTCAAGGTACCTTCTAATAGATTGGTTGCTGTTATGGTGAGCGGATATTTTAAACTTTCGAAAGTGTCATCTGGAAAGTATTTTCTAAAATACGATATATATTTTGCGCTATCCATTAAACCTGGTTTGCCTCTAGCGAAATGTGAAAATTTAAGAATAGGAGTTTCTTTAAAAAAAGAGAGCATTTCTTCGGGAGTATAACCGCCAGCATATAAACTTGCAATCATTGCACCAGCACTTGTGCCCGAAATTCTATTAGGTCTTATATTGTTTTCTAGTAACACTTTTATAAAACCAATATGAGCCATGGCTCTTACACCACCACCAGAAAGCACCAAACCTAAATCATTGTTCACAGATCTACAATTTTTATAATTCAAAGTTAAAAAATATCACGGTTAAAGTGCTACTTTATAAGTGTAATTAACTTCATAATGTTACATATAAAATGTAACTTTGCCACTTCGTAAAAAGTACGTCATTGCGAAGCAAATTAAGAATTTACTGTGGCAATCTCATTAAAATAGATTACTACACCATTTTACTCCTTGTAATGACACGAAAAGATAGATTATGAGCTACCATTTTAATGAGATAGAGCAAAAGTGGCAAGACTACTGGGCAAAGAATCAAACGTTTAAGGCAGAGAATAATTCTGATAAACCAAAATATTATGTGTTAGATATGTTTCCTTATCCTTCGGGAGCAGGATTACATGTTGGCCATCCGCTAGGGTATATTGCGAGTGATATCTATGCCCGTTATAAGCGCCATAAAGGATTTAATGTATTACATCCGCAAGGGTATGATTCGTTTGGATTGCCTGCCGAACAATATGCGATTCAAACTGGGCAGCACCCTGCGATAACAACCGAAGCAAATATTAAAACGTATCGTCGCCAATTAGACCAATTGGGTTTTTCATTTGATTGGAGTAGAGAAGTACGTACCTCTGATCCGAGCTATTATAAATGGACGCAGTGGATTTTTATTCAACTCTTTAATTCGTGGTATAATAAAGATGCCGACAAGGCTGAGGATATTTCATCGTTGGTCTCCGCATTTGAAAAAGATGGAAATACTCAGGTTGCCGCTGCTGCGGATGATGATATTGAACTTTTTTCAGCTGATGAATGGAATGCCTTTTCTAAGGTTAAAAAGCAAGAGGTCTTGCTAAAATATAGATTAACATTTTTATCGGAAACTGAAGTAAACTGGTGTCCTGCTTTGGGTACGGTATTGGCCAATGACGAAATTGTAAATGGGGTTTCAGAACGCGGGGGTCATCCTGTGATTCGTAAGAAAATGAAGCAATGGAGCATGCGTATTTCTGCCTATGCACAACGCTTATTGGATGGATTAAATACGATTGATTGGCCGCAACCCTTAAAAGATATTCAACGTAATTGGATTGGTCGATCAGAAGGAGCGATGGTGACTTTTAACGTCATTGCGACCCCGAGTATTCGGGAGAAGCAATCTTTTTCTTACAATGAGATTACTTCGTCGCAAACTCCTCGTAATGACGAAGGCGACCGTCATTCCGAACTTGATTCGGAATCCCATCCTTATAAGATCGATGTATTTACTACGCGACCCGATACTATTTTTGGGGTGAGTTTTATGACGTTGGCACCAGAACATGAGTTAGTGTCGAAAATTGTAACTCCAGAACAAAAAGAAGCGGTTGATTCTTATGTCGAAGCTACTGCAAAACGTAGTGAGCGGGACCGAATGGCCGATGTAAAAACCATTTCGGGTGTCTTTACAGGAGCGTATGCCTTACATCCTTTTACAAAAGAGAAAGTGCAAATTTGGATCGGGGATTATGTCTTGGCAGGCTATGGTACAGGAGCCGTAATGGCAGTGCCTTGTGGTGATGAACGCGATTATGCTTTTGCAAAACATTTTGATATACCGATACCAAACATTTTTGAAGGTATAGATATTTCTGAAGAAGCGTTTACAGATAAGTCAACTACCATTATTGCAAACTCAGATTTTTTAAATGGATTGAATTATAAAAAAGCAACTAAACGTGCCATTTATGAGCTAGAACAAATAGGGCAAGGGCAAGGAAAAATAAACTATCGTTTGCGCGATGCGGTATTTAGTCGCCAGCGATATTGGGGAGAACCCTTTCCAGTATATTATAAAGATGGAATGCCCCAAATGATTAATCCAGAGCATTTGCCTATTGTATTACCTGAGGTAGAAAAATACTTACCTACAGAAGATGGGCGACCACCCTTAGGAAATGCCGATGTTTGGGCTTGGGACACAAATACAAATAAAGTAGTTTCAAATGATCTACTTGTCACTTCGAGCGGAGTCGAGAAGTCTCAACAAAACAACGGTATTTACCCATTAGAGTTAAATACCATGCCGGGCTGGGCTGGGAGTTCGCAGTACTTTAATCGCTATATGGATCCGCAGAATGATCAAGAAATTTTTTCGCAAGAAGCGATTAACTATTGGCAAGATGTTGACTTATATATTGGTGGTGTGGAGCATGCTACTGGGCATTTATTATATTCTCGTTTTTGGCAAAAATTTATGTTCGATAAAGGCTTGGTGCCCAAAGAAGAGTTTGCTAAAAAACTAATTAATCAAGGAATGATTACGGGGACGAGTGCTTTTGTTTATAAGTTAATTCCAAAATATTTTGCAGAATTTATTGATGAAAACGGAGATATTTTAGAAAAAGGATTTGAAACAGGAGCTATTTATGCTATAATATCTAAAAATTTAAAAGAAAGATACGAAAGAGAAGAAGAAATAGATATTCCTGAAAAACTTCAAAATCAAATAAAAAAATATGAATTAGCAAGTTCTGATGATAAATGGAAAGTGAATTTTTCTAAGTTTGATTTTTTACCAATACACGCCGATGTGTCTATGGTAAATTCTTCAGATGAGTTAGATATTGAAGCCTTTAAAAATTGGAGACCAGAATATAAAGATGCTGAATTCATTTTAGAAGATGGTAAATATATCGTAGGTCGTGAGGTTGAAAAAATGTCGAAGTCTAAATACAATGTAGTGAATCCTGATGCCATTTGTCAACTATATGGAGCGGACAGTTTACGCTTATACGAAATGTTCTTAGGGCCGTTAGAGCAATCAAAACCTTGGAACACGGCTGGTATTACAGGTGTACATGGTTTCTTAAAAAAATTATGGAAGCTCTATCACGAAGGTGATACCTTCCGCGTAAGCGATGACCAACCTACAAAAAACAACTTAAAGACATTACATAAAACCATTAAAAAAGTAGAGGAAGATATTGAGAACTTCTCTTTTAATACGTCGGTATCTACGTTTATGATCGCTGTAAATGAGTTGACTGCCCAAAAATGTTCGAGTAGAGCGATTTTAGAGCCCTTATTGATCTTAATTTCTCCGTATGCACCCCATATTGCCGAAGAGTTATGGAATAAGTTAGGGCATGAAGATTCTATTGCTTTTGCACAATTTCCAAAGTTTGAAGCGAGTCATTTGGTAGAAAGCACCAAAAATTATCCGATCTCTTTCAATGGTAAAATGCGTTTTACGTTAGAGCTTTCTTTAGATTTTAGTAAAGAACAAATTGAAGAAGCAGTAATGACACATGAAAAAACACAAGCACAGTTACAAGGCCGAGAACCTAAAAAAGTTATTGTAGTACCTGGTAAAATTGTAAATATAGTAGGCTAATGGCTTTTAATTATGAAATAATAGGTATCGCAGCTGCAATTTGTACAACAGCATCTTTTGCGCCTCAAGCTTATAAAATATATAAGAGAAAATCGGCTAAAGAAGTTTCGTTAACTATGTATTTAATTATGTTTATGGGCTTAATATTATGGCTTATCTATGGTATATTAATACATAGCTTGTCTATTAAGTTAGCAAACTCGGTAAGTATTTTATTAGTAGGAATGATAGTTTATTATAAGTTAAGAGATAAATAATTTTAATAGAGTCATCTAATTTCAAGGCTTTTTATTAAATTTGATTGTTATGAAATCAATCAGGTCAATTTTTATTTGTTGTTTTTTTATTATTGGTGTTTTTCAATTTTCATTATCGCAAGAATTATTTATAGGTAATGGGGCTGAACTCTACTTGAAAAAGGACTTAGCGTTTACCACCAGTAATACACTAGTTACTATCGGAGGTACAGGTAAATTTTCTCTAGAAGCGGGGAGTAATTGGGGAAATAATACCGAGTATGTTAAAGGTGAAGTATCAGCATTAGGTACAGGAATAACAAAACTACCTATAGGTAATAATGGAATATATGCCCCTGTAGAGGCAGATCATACAGGTGATATTTTTGCTACATATTTTAATGCTGCACCGACATCGGGTACAAATGGTACAAATGTTAATGCCGTTTCTGATATTGAATATTGGGAATTAAAAGGAAATGCTGTAATTACACTTCCATGGAATACTAGTAGCAATATTACAGATTTAGTCAATAATAATGGTGGTGTCTTGAATTCTGTAGCTATTGTTGGTTATAATAGCGGTACTTGGAATTTAGTAAGTGCCACACAAACAAATACAGTTACTGGAAATTTATCTGATGGTACTGTAAAAAGTGATACAAGTAACCCTGTAAACCTTGATACTTATACTCAATTTAGTTTTGGTATTGATAACCAAGTAGTATTGGGAGTAGATGATTTGTTTATAACGAATGGTATCACAATATTTTCTAATCCAGTTCAAGAGCAAGAGATTAGATTTTCATTTCAGAATGATATTTCTAATTTAGATGCTGTTTTATATGACGTTACGGGGAAACGAATAAAAAATTACAAAGGTATAATTACCTTCAATGGTGTTGGTTCTTTAGATAGAACAAGTGTGAAAAGTGGTATATATTTTTTGAAGTTTATCCATGAGGGTAAACAAGGTGTTAAAAAATTAATTTTAGAATAATCTACATACTATGAAAAAAAAAATACTAGTACTTATAACGTTGGCTATATCTTCATTAGGGTTTGCACAAATTGGTATAGGAACGACTTCACCTGATGCTTCTGCAGTATTAGATATGACCTCCACTAGCCAAGGGGTGTTAATTCCAAGGATGACAACAACTCAAAGAGAAGCAATTGCGACGCCCGCATTAGGATTACAAGTATATGATACAGATACTAATACAATTTGGTTGTATAATGGTGTCGCCTGGATGAATGCAACTGGAGGAACTGGGAAGTTTATAGATGGGGCTACTTCAGATATAGCTTTTTACGACGGTAGAGTTGGTATAGGGAGAAATAATTTTTCTTCAGTGCATAAATTATTTGTAGAAAATAGCACAACTGCTGATTCACAAAATAACTTAGCAAGATTCGTTGCACAATATGAAGGTACTGGAAATAGCACATCAACTTATGGAGCCATTTTTGATGTAATAAATGCAGGTACAGGAACTATTAATTATGGAATTGGATCTTGGAATACTATAGATAATTCTTCAACAGGATCAATTACTACTGCCGAAGTAGAACGTTCAGATCTAAATAATGCATCAGGTGGTTCTATTGGCACTGCTTACATAAACTCTTCAATAGTAGATAACGATGGAGCTATTACAACACTTTTAGGTAACTTTATTTCTTATGGAGGTACTGGTACTGTAGCGAATAGTTATGCATTATTTATTGGTAACGGATTTAATCAAGGAACTAACGAAAATTTTTCAATATTTTCCGCTTCAAGCGCTGATTCGTACTTTTTCGGAAATATAGGTGCAGGTATTTTTGCGCCACAAAGAAAGTTACATGTTAGTGAAGCTATGCGTTTAGAACCTCAGAATGACCCACCAGCTAATGGTGCACTAGGTGATTTGTATGCTGATACCGATGGAAATTTGTATTTTCACAATGGTACCGAATGGAAACAGGTACAATTAGCGCCTTAATTTGATAACTTTTTAAATTCATTTTTATTTGTATAACTAGAAAAAGTTTTTACATTTGTCATAACAATGAGATCAATTTTAAATTATACATGGTGGTGGAACTTTCGAAATGTAAACTTCGTGAAGTAACACCTGCGTATATTTAAACTAATAATATCAAAAAGGCTTGTCATTCACGACAAGCCTTTTTTTAATTGAGAATATGTACACATTAAAAACACATTATAAAAAAATTATAGCCGATACGATTACGCCTGTAAGTATCTATCTAAAAGTGCGAGATCAGTTTCCTAATAGTATTTTACTAGAAAATAGCGATTATCGCGCTACCGATAACAGCTTCTCGTATGTTTGTTTTAATACAATAGCCTCTATAAAAGTGGCTGATGAACATGTGGTACAAACATTTCCCGACGGAATCAATAAGAAGGTTAATATAACCAAAGAAACAAATGTACCAGCCCTTTTTCATGATTTTTCACGAAAGTTTAGTGTTGATCTAAAAGAAAAATTTAAGTTTATTAGCAATGGAATTTTTGGATATACAGCTTATGATGCGGTTCGCTATTTTGAAGATATTGAGATTTCAAAAAAAGAGGCTTCACTCAGAATTCCAGATATGTACTATGCCGTTTATCAGAATATCATTGCGATTAGTAATTTTGAAAATGTAGCCTATGTTTTCTCTAATAGCTTTGATGGCAATCACAATGTAGATGAAATTCATCAGTTACTAAAAGCGAAGAATTATGCAACGTTTGATTTTTCAACAGATGGCGAAATAGTTTCTAATCTTACAGATGGTGAATACAAAGAACATGTTGACTTGGCGAAAAAACATTGTGCCAGAGGAGATGTATTTCAATTGGTTTTATCGAAAAAATTCTCGCAAAAATTTAAAGGAGATGAGTTTAATGTGTACAGGGCATTAAGAACCATAAATCCTTCACCCTATTTGTTCTTTTTCGATTTTGGTGATTTTAAAATTTTTGGAAGTTCCCCAGAAGCGCAACTAGTAGTAAATAAAGGAATAGCTGAAATTCATCCTATCGCAGGAACCTTTAAACGTACAGGAGATGATTTAAAAGATGCTGAATTGGCAAAACAATTGGCCGTTGATGAAAAGGAAAATGCTGAACATGTGATGTTGGTAGATTTAGCACGAAATGATCTAAGTCGTCACGGCTCTGAAGTTACTGTAGATCGCTATCGTGAAGTACAATTTTTCTCTCATGTTATTCATCTAGTGAGTAAGGTTACTGGTAAAAAGCACGAGAAAAATTCAACCATGCAAGTAGTCGCAGATACCTTTCCGGCAGGTACCTTGAGTGGCGCTCCAAAGCATATGGCGATGCAGCTTATTGAAAAATATGAAAAAACGAGCAGAGAATTCTATGGTGGCGCCATAGGCTTTATGGATTTTGAAGGTAATTTTAATCATGCCATTATGATTCGAACTTTTTTGAGTAAAAATCACACATTGCATTGGCAGGCTGGTGCTGGGTTGGTTTCAAAATCGAACCCTGAGCATGAGTTGCAAGAAGTATATAACAAATTAGGTGCTTTAACAAAAGCATTAGAAGCCGCAGAAAGAATAAAGTAACGTCATTACGAGGAATAAAATGACGAAGTAATCTCACATTAACAGATTGCCATGGCTTAAAGCCTCACAATGACGAAAAGTAATAAAATGAAAAAAATATTAGTAATCGATAACTACGATAGTTTTACGTATAATCTTGTTCATTATTTAGAAGATTTAGATTGTGAGGTGGTGGTAAAACGAAATGATAAATTAACCTTAGAAGAAGTTAATGAGTTTGAAAAAATAGTACTGTCTCCTGGACCTGGCATACCCGATGAAGCAGGTTTGTTAAAACCGATTATAGAGAAGTATGCTTCTACAAAAAGCATACTAGGTGTATGTTTAGGGCAACAGGCCATAGGTGAAGTATTTGGAGGAAGTATTTCAAATTTAGACACTGTGTATCATGGAGTGGCAACCAACGTTAAGGTAACGGTAGATGACGAGATTTTGTTTAAAGGTTTGGAAAAAGAATTTCCTGTTGGGCGCTATCATTCTTGGGTAGTCGATACAAATTTACCCGAGAGTCTAGAAGCTACGTCATTTGATGAAAACGGACAAATAATGTCCTTGCGTCATAAAGAATATGATGTTAAAGGAGTACAGTATCATCCTGAGTCGGTTTTAACACCTAATGGAAAACAAATATTAAAAAACTGGATTGAGAGCTAGACAATAGATATAAGAAATGAGATTTTAGAATATGAATAATTATAAAGAATTAAAGGTTTGGCAGAAATCTATGGATTTGGTTGAACGAATTTATAAGATTACTTCTTCTTTTCCTAAAGAAGAAAAATATGGATTAATAAGTCAAATTCAACGAAGTGCAGTTTCTATACCTTCAAACATCGCAGAAGGAGCGGGACGAAATTCTAATAAAGAATTTAGAAATTTTTTGGGAATTGCAAATGGTTCATCAAATGAATTGTCAACTCAATTATTATTAGCCATCAGAATAATAGGGTATTTGGATGGAGAAGATTGCAGAGAAGTTTTTGAAATGATAAATGAGGTACAAAAGATGAACTATACTTTAATTAAAAAATTCTCTAATATCTAATGTCTCAAATCTATTATCTATGAAAAAATTATTAAACAGATTGATCAATCATGAAACCATTTCTAGAGAAGAGGCTAGAACTGTGTTAGTAAACATCTCAAAAGGTGAATACAATCAAAGTCAAATCGCTTCTTTTTTAACGGTTTATATGATGCGAACCATTACAGTAGAAGAATTAGAAGGTTTTCGAGATGCGTTGTTAGAGTTATGTATTCCACTCGATGTTTCAGATTATAATACCATAGATCTATGTGGTACAGGAGGCGATGGAAAGAACACATTTAACATTTCTACACTATCCTCTTTTGTAGCGGCTGGTGCTGGCATTCATGTGACTAAACATGGTAATTATGGAGTATCATCGATTTCTGGATCTAGTAATGTGATGGAGCATTTGGGTATTAAATTCAGTAATGAGAGTGACTTTTTAAAGAAATGTTTGGATGAAGCAGGTATCTGTGTACTGCATGCACCTTTATTTCATCCAGCTATGAAAAATGTCGCACCTATCCGTAGAGAATTAGGCGTAAAAACTTTTTTCAATATGTTAGGCCCGATGGTGAACCCTGCCTTTCCGAAAAATCAATTGGTAGGTGTTTTTAGTTTGGAATTGGCACGATTGTATGGATATTTATATCAAAAATCTAACAAAAATTTTACAGTGTTACATGCATTGGATGGATATGATGAGATTTCGCTGACGGGGAATACTAAAATGATTTCTAATCATTCTGAAGATATGTTATCTCCAGAGGATTTCGGCGTAAAAACTATCCGTCAACAGGATATTTTTGGTGGTAATTCTGTGAAAGAATCAGCAGCTATTTTTATGAAAGTTATTTCAGGAAATGGTACTGAGGCGCAACACAATGTGGTATCAGCAAATGCTGGAATGGCGATTGCAACAGTAAAAGGATTGCAACCAAAAGAAGGATTTGAACTAGCAAAAGAGTCCTTACTATCAGGTAAGGCACAACAGAAGTTAGAAAAGTTAATAACTTTGAGTGATGCTTAGCGTCATGCTAGATTTATTTCAGCATCACATAATAATGATGAGATCCTGAATCAAGTTCAGGATGACAAAACAAGTTTTGAATGACGATACTAGATAAAATAGTAGCCGATAAACGCAAAGAAGTTGAATTAAAAAAGCAACTAATTCCTACAAAACAATTGGAACAATCTATTTTGTTTGAAAGAGAGACTGTTTCATTAGTCGAAAGATTACGAAAAAGTACTTCAGGTATTATTGCTGAGCACAAAAGACGCTCACCATCAAAATCAGTAATTAATCAAAGCTTAAATGTACAAGATGTTGCCTTAGGATACGAAGAAGCTGGTGTATGTGGTATGTCTGTATTGACTGATGGAAAATATTTTGGAGGTTCTTTAGATGATTTACTATTAGCGAGAGCAAGTTGCGAATTACCATTACTGCGTAAAGAGTTTATCATAGATGAATATCAAATTATAGAAGCGAAAGCACATGGAGCTGATGTCATTTTGCTGATTGCGGCTATTTTGAAGAAAGAAGAACTTAAACAGTTTTCAGAATTAGCACAAAGTCTGGGCTTAAATGTATTGTTAGAAGTTCATAATGAAGAGGAATTGCAAAAATCAATAATGCCAAACATAGATATGTTGGGGGTTAACAATCGAAACTTAAAGACCTTTGAGGTAAGCACTCAAATTAGTAAAGATTTAAGTGTGTTAATTCCTGCTGATTTTGTAAAAGTATCAGAAAGCGGTATTAGCACTGTAAATACTATTAAAGATTTAAAACAATATGGATATCAAGGGTTTTTAATTGGGGAGAATTTTATGAGAACTAACGATCCTGGATTGAGTGCAGAGAAGTTTATAAATGAATTAGAAAAATGACTTGTCATTCCGCACTTGATGCGGAATCCATTGAAATTTTAAGTGTAATTAAAAAAGATCCTGAATCAAGTTCAGGATGACAGAAATTATGAAACTAAAAGTTTGTGGTATGAAATATAATGCGACCGAAGTTGCTATGTTGCAGCCAGATTATCTGGGCTTTATATTTTATGATAAGTCTCCCAGAAACTTTGAAGGTGAAATTGCTGAGTTGCCAGATAGTATCAAAAAAGTGGGCGTCTTTGTTGATGAAAAAATAGATGTGGTTCTTGAAAAAGTAATTGAATATGGTTTAAATGCTGTTCAATTGCACGGCAATGAATCACCAGAATATTGTAAAAAGCTGAAACGTCATTACGAGAAATGTCAGTTCGAGCGCAGTCGAGAACAGAATAACGAAGTAATCTCATTAAACAGATTGCCACGCTCAGCTCGCAATGACACATTAGAAATTATAAAGGTATTTTCAATCAAAGAAGAATTTGATTTTTCGGTATTGAAGGATTATGAAGAGGTTTGTGATTACTATTTATTCGATACAAAAGGGAAATTACCAGGTGGTAATGGATATGCTTTTGATTGGAATGTTTTAAAAGAATACCCTTCAACAAAACCTTACTTTTTAAGTGGGGGAATTGGATTGAATGAAGTTGAAAATGTTTTGTCATTCCTGTATAGGCAGGAATCCAGATATTGCTATGCCATTGATATTAATAGCAGGTTTGAAACCGAACCTGGATTAAAGAATATAGAGAAGTTAAAAAAGTTTAAAAACATAGTTATTACGAGGAATGAAATGACGAAGTAATCTCATGAAACAGATTGCTGCGCTCAGCTCGCAATGACGAATAATAATAATTATGAATTATCATGTAACAGAAAAAGGATATTATGGGGAGTTCGGTGGTGCGTATATTCCAGAAATGTTATATCCAAATGTAGAAGAATTACGTCTGAAGTATCTTAAAGTAATGGCTGATCCTTCGTTTCAGGAAGAGTTTAATCAATTATTAAAAGACTATGTAGGGCGTCCTTCTCCATTATATTTCGCCAAGCGATTAAGTGAAAAGTATCATACCAAAATATATCTAAAGCGTGAAGACTTAAACCATACGGGTGCTCACAAAGTAAACAATACGATTGGGCAAATATTAATGGCAAAACGTCTTGGTAAAACCAGAATAATCGCCGAAACAGGTGCTGGCCAACATGGTGTTGCTACAGCAACAGTTTGTGCTTTGATGGGTCTTGAATGTATTGTCTATATGGGTGAGATTGATATTGCTCGGCAAGCTCCCAATGTAGCGCGTATGAAAATGTTGGGAGCTGAGGTGCGCCCAGCACTTTCGGGAAGTCGTACCTTAAAAGATGCTACTAACGAAGCAATACGTGACTGGATTAATAACCCCGTAGATACGCACTACATTATTGGTTCAGCAATTGGGCCACATCCATATCCCGATATGGTGACTAGGTTTCAGTCGGTTATTTCAGAAGAAATTCAATGGCAATTAAAAGAACAAGAAGGAAAGGAAAATCCTAATTATGTAGTAGCTTGTATAGGTGGTGGTAGTAATGCCGCAGGAACTTATTATCATTTTTTAGAAAATGAGAAGGTTGGTATTATTGCCGTAGAGGCTGCTGGTAAAGGGATTCACTCTGGAGAAAGTGCAGCGACTTCAGTTTTAGGAAAAGAAGGGATTATTCATGGTTGTAAAACCTTGTTGATGCAAACCAATGATGGCCAAATTACGGAACCGTATTCTATTTCGGCTGGGTTAGATTATCCTGGGGTTGGTCCTCTGCATTCACATTTATACAAAACAGGGCGTGGAGAATTTTACTCGGCTACAGACGATGAAGCCATGCAAGCTGGGTTAGAATTGGCAAAATTAGAAGGCATTATACCAGCTATTGAAAGTAGTCATGCGTTGGCAATATTTAAATATAAGCAATTTAAACCAGAGGACATCGTAGTTATTAGTCTTTCAGGAAGAGGTGATAAAGATTTACAGAATTATATTGATTATTTCAAGCTTTAGCTTGAATGCTGAACTCGATTCAGCATCTTATTAAATTAAAGGTCTAAGTTTAATCAAAAAGATACCTGCTTTCGCAGGCATAAAATGAATAGAATACAACAAAAACTTCAAGAAAATAATGGGGCCGGTGGTAAGGAAAGAAAACTACTATCCATCTACTTTACGGCAGGATATCCTAGTTTAAATGATACCGTTTCAATCATTCAAAACTTAGAAAAAGTAGGTGTAGATATGATTGAAATTGGGTTGCCATTTAGCGATCCTTTAGCAGATGGTCCAACCATTCAGGCAAGTTCTACACAAGCGCTTAAAAATGGAATGACTACCGAAACGTTGTTCCAACAACTTAAGAACATCCGTGAAAGCGTTCAAATTCCGCTAATTATTATGGGTTATTTTAATCCCATACTACAATACGGGGTGGAAACTTTCTGTAAAAAATGTCAGGAAATAGGGATTGATGGATTGATTTTGCCCGATCTACCTGTAGATGTGTACAATGAACAATACAAAACTATTTTTGCAAAATACGGATTGATCAATGTGTTTTTAATTACGCCTCAAACAAGCGATGAGCGCATCCATTTTATCGATTCTGTTTCTAACGGATTTATCTATATGGTGAGTTCGGCAAGCACTACTGGAGCAAAAAGCGGCTTTGGTGATGTACAAACCAATTATTTTAAGAGAATAGCAGAAATGAATCTTAAAAATCAGCAAATAGTTGGATTTGGTATTTCTAATAATGAGACATTTATGCAGGCAACTCAATATGCTAAAGGAGCAATTATTGGTTCAGCATTTGTAAAACATCTCACAAATAATGGCATAGAGAAAATAGATACATTTATTCAATCTATTCGTAACTAAAATTTATCTACTACTTCAAATAATTCTTGTTTTACTAAAGAATAATGCTTTCTTAAAATAAAATGATTTGTTTTAGAAAGTGAGATAGGTTTCAGCAAAGTTTTAGATACTTTACTTTTAATGAAATTCATATTTTCATACGGTACAACACGATCGTCGGTACCATGAATATAGGTGATTGGTGATTTAATTTTCTCCCAATCATTTTCCATTTTTATTAGTTCTGATACATGAGCTAATTTTTCATCATTGGCAATAACAAATGGCTTCGGAACCATCCATTTTGTGAGTTTCCAATCAATAAGTCTAGCTATGGCAAAATAGCGTTCGTGTTTTGGTGAAATAGCACCAGCAAGTAAAATACTCGCTTTAATTTTGTTGTATTTATAAGCCATTTTTCCGGCGATTGGTACACCATACGACCATCCAATAACCACAACATTTTTTAATGCATGCTTTTTTATTATGGTATAGATACTATCTGCTTGTTTTTCAATAGAAGTTTCAGAATTTCCATGATCTGAATATCCATATCCTAAACGATCAACTGCTATAAGATTCGCTTTTGCTCCTAATTCTTTATCTTTCAAAAATTGAAAAAAATTACTTGACGAACCAGGCGCTCCATGTATAAATAAAAGCGTCAGATAATTTTTATCGATCACTTTGTTAGAGATGTAACGAAGGGTTTTTCCCTCAAAATCAGCATACTGTATTATGGGTACAATTCCGCTATCTTTGAATTTACGATAGACCTTTTTTTCTCCTTTTCTAAAACACACCTTAGCGGTGTTGACAACCATATTATATAATGCCCTAATAGTTGAAAAATTTAAAGTGAAATTTGATTTTTTATCCTTTTTATACGCACCAAAAGTAATTAAAAATTAGGAACGATATTTGCTATCTTTACGCCAATAGATTTTTATGCAGCTTAAAAAATTATCCTTACGACTTCGCATTTTCTTAGCAATGATATTGCTGGTGGTTGTAGCCTCTGTACTGATTGCATTGGTAACAATTTACCATTATAGAGAGCAAGCGAAAGATTACCATCGCGCTCGTTTAGAACGTAAAGAAAGTACCATAAAATATAGTATTGACCTCGAATTAATGAGAAGAACTACGTACCCAGTTGATACAGATTATTTAGACGAAATATTTAAAGATCGTATTTATGATATTTCAGATATCAATAAGATGGATGTTTATATTTATGATCTTGAAGGAAAGTTAAAGATAAGTTCGGTATCTACGTTTAGTCGAGATACCACAGATTATGATATTTCTAAAGAAACACTTGCCAAAATTGAAGATGACGCAAATCATAGAGTAGTCTTAGAAAAATCAACACCTCAAGGAGCTAGATATCAATCCTCCTATTCGTATATTAATGACAATAAATTCAAGCCTATTGGTATTTTACATTTGCATTATCTTAATGACAATACATTTCAGGAAGAAGAACTCAAAGAATTTTTAAAACAGTTAGGTGTTAGTTTTTTACTAATGTTACTTAGTGCCATTACGATCGCTTACTTTATGTCAAAGTATATCACAAAATCTATAAAAACGGTAAGTGAGAAGATTAATCAAACAAAATTACATAAGCGAAATGAAAAGATTATTCTTGAAGATGCCAGCGAAGAAATCTACAATTTAGTGAATGCATATAATGATATGGTTGATGAGTTAGGAGAGAGTGCTGTAAAATTAGCTAAAAGCGAACGCGAACAAGCTTGGCGAGAAATGGCAAAGCAGGTAGCACATGAGATTAAAAATCCGTTAACACCCATGCGCTTAACGGTACAAATGTTTGAGCAACGATTTAAATCTGATGATCCTCAAGCTAAAGAAAAGTTGAATGAATTTAGTAAGTCACTTATACAACAAATCGATACAATGAGTTCAATTGCCTCCGCATTTTCGAATTTTGCTGAAATGCCGAAGCAAAAAAGCGAAGAACTTAATGTCGTAGAAGTAGTACGATTATCGCTTGATATTTTTTCTAAAGATTACATACATTTCTTTTCGAAAAAGGATGAACTTATTACTAAACTAGATAAAACGCAACTTACACGTGTGATCACAAATTTGATAAAGAATGCAGATCAGGCGTGTGAGAATATTGAAAATCCAAAAATTGAGGTGAAGGTATTAGAAGAAAACGGCAATATTGTGATAAGTGTTGCCGATAATGGTAAAGGAATTTCTGATGAAGATAAACCAAAAGTTTTTGAACCGAAATTCACGACAAAATCAAGTGGTATGGGACTTGGTTTACCTATGGTAAAAAATATTGTAGAAGCTTACGACGGAAATATTACTTTTGTGTCTGAAATGAATCGAGGTACCGTATTTACAGTGACAATTCCAAAAAAATAACATATGAACTACAACAATATTTTAGTTTCTAATGATAATTGTATTACAACAATAACCATTAATCGTCCATCAAAATTAAATGCTTTAAACAGAGATACAATTCAAGAATTACATGATGCTTTTGAGGAGGCTGATTCAGATACAGCAACTAGAGTTATCATTATTACAGGCAGTGGTGAAAAAGCATTTGTTGCTGGGGCAGATATCTCTGAATTTGCAGATTTTGATGTAGCGCAAGGAAGTGAATTAGCAAAAAAAGGGCAAGAATTATTATTTGACTTTGTTGAAAACCTTTCAACTCCTGTAATTGCTGCCGTAAATGGATTTGCGCTAGGAGGCGGATTAGAATTAGCAATGGCAGCACATTTTAGAGTAGCTAGTGATAATGCAAAAATGGGATTGCCTGAAGTGAGCTTAGGAGTCATTCCAGGTTATGGTGGTACTCAACGCCTTGGGCAATTAGTAGGTAAAGGACGCGCAATGGAACTAGTCATGACAGCAGGAATGATCTCAGCTGAAGAAGCTTTAAAGTATGGTTTGGTGAATCATGTTACTTCTCAAGAAGAATTACTTCCCTTAGCTGAGAACATTGCGAGTAAGATTATGCGAAATTCATCGACGGCGATCGCATCAGCAATTAAGGCAGTAAATGCTAATTTTAAAGATGGCGTGAATGGGTATGCTATTGAAATTACAGAATTTGGTAATTGCTTTGGTACCGAAGATTTTGAAGAGGGTACTACAGCGTTTTTAGAAAAGCGCAAGCCGAATTTCAACTAATGAAGGTTATAAATCAAATATTCATACTATTTATTTTTTTAGGATTTGCCAAGTTTGGAAACACACAGTCTTCACAAAAGCTGTATAATTCAATTTTAGAAAATACTCGGTTGAATCCGAATAAAGCTATTGAAGATTCCAAACAATTATTGACCTTAGCTAAAGAACATAAAAGCTATGATACAATTGCTATTGCGTATATGTATTTAGGAAAAGCAAGTCGTGTAGCTGGAAACTTTAAGCAAGCCTTAGCATATGTTGATTTAGGTATTGAGTTTGCTGAAAATAATGCTATTTCAAAATCAATTTTGGCTGAATTGTATTTAACCAAAGCAAATAACTTAGCAGATTCTGGTAGATCAGATGAATCTGCTAAAGTAATGTTTAAAGGAGAAGAAATTGCCAAAGCATCAGGTGATATTAAAGCGCAGGTACTACTAAATCATGGGTTAGGATATACCTATTTAGCATCTCAGAAGTATAATAAAGCCATTGCTATTTTGAAAAAAAATATTTCTGTGATCGAACAGAATGAGCTTTTAGATAAGAAGAGCTTCGAGGCGTATTATAAAGGCATGGCAATACTTGCTAGAGTTTATGATAATAAAAATGAACCAGATTCTACATTAGTATATTTAAACAAAGGTTTAAAACATGTACTAACTACGGATGATATTTTCAGTACAAATGGATTTTATGAGGGTTTAAGTACTTTATATCTTGATAAAAAAGAATACAAAAAAGCATATGACGTACTTATTAAGAGTAGAATTCTTGATTCGAAAATTGGCAATGAACTTACAAGTAAATCTTCTGACTATAATTTAGCAAGATACTACTACGAAACTAATGATTATGAGAAGAGTATCGCACAATTAGATTCTATTGTTAGCTATTATGAAACTAATGAGAGTATTGTAAACCCTGAGGTATATAAACTTTTGGCTAAAAGTCATAAAAAGTTAGGCAATCTTGAAGAAGCAAATACATATTATGAGCTGTATGTGATTAATTATGATAATGCAAGCATGGCTAATAAAAAATTGTCAGATCTTGTTCAAGATAAAGAACTTGAAGAATTAAAATCTGATAAGGAGCGCCAAAAGAAAATTGCATCGTATTCTCTAATTGCTGGAGGATTGGTTATTCTTTCCCTTATTAGTTATGTATTCTTTTTCTCTGTAAAAAGAAAAAAAGAAAAGGCTTATTTTGAATCGTTACTATCAAAAATTAATAGTTCTGAAACTCAAAAAAGAACTACTGTTATTGACACCAAAGATCTTATAGTAGAAACAACATCGACTTCTGAAATTAATGAGGAAACTACACAAGAAATTATTAGTGGATTAGAAAAATTAGAGCAGCAAGAATATTTTTTAAATCAAGAATGTAATTCTTATAATGTCGCTAAAAAGATAAAGACCAACACGTCATATTTATCGAAAGTGGTGAATGCCTATTATCAGAAAAATTTCAATACATATATTAATGATCTACGTATTAATTATGCAATTCTTCGCCTAAAAAACGACAAACAATTTCGCTCGTATGCGATTCAAGCTATTGCCAATGAAGTAGGGTATAAAAGTGCTGACTCTTTCACAAAATACTTTAAAAAACATACAGGTTTAAATCCATCTTTTTATATTAAAAAGCTCAATAAAATAACTTAGCGCAAATTAAAAGTACCACTAATAACCCTAAATTTATAAAAATAGGGTTGGTAATATTCCTTCTTACAGCACTATTAAAAAATAAGTTTAAACAGCTTAAAATCAAATAAATACTATTTATTTTTTGAACCCTAATTTTCTAAAATCAGTGATACTTCACTTTTTTTTTCTGATATCTCATCATTTCTTTGTTTTCGAATTAATCACAAAAAATAACATATGAAAACATCAGTAAAAACAATTTTAACAATTATAGTATTTCTAATTCTAGGATTACTTTTTGGATATACTACAGGCTCATTTTATCATGCAAATGATAGATCAGAAAAGGTTGCGGCCATTTTAAAGGAGAACTGTGATTGCAAAGTGGTGAATCAAGTTATCTATGCAAAAGGTATGCAATTTGGTAAGGATGGTATTACTACCGAAAAAGGAGAATATGAACTCATAGATTGTGAAATTTTGAGCTCTTTTAAAGATGAAGCGAAAAGACTCAATGCAATTTTAGATCAAAAAATTAAAGGCTATGAAAAGATTGATCTTTTAGAATTAGAATTTATCAATGAGAATGATCATGAAATTATACAAATAAGAAACGGTAAAATTCAATAACAAATGATAGTGGTAATAATAAAATTAGTAATAACCATAATTCAATTAATATTTTAAAAATTTAAAACTATGAGTACATAGACAAAAAGTTATAAGAAAAAACAATTAATAAAATTTTGTTTTGGGCTTGTTATCGGAGCAGTACTATACATTCTCAAAGAAGTCACTTTTTAAACAAAATCAAATTTTAAATAAACTAACATCACATTAAAAACACAAAAAATGAAAACAATAAAAAAATTACTTTCGATTATAGTTATAGCGCTAGTTACTGTAACAACATATGCACAAGAAGAGAATTCACTTTTATGGAAAATAGAAGGAGATAATATAAAAACATCCTATTTGTTTGGTACTATTCATATGCTTCCTCAAAAAGATTTTAAATTAAATGAGCATGTAAAAAAAGCATTTGATGATTCAGAAATAGTGACGTTAGAATTAGATATGGATGATCCTAGTTTTATGAAAGATGTAATGAAATATTCGTATTTAGCTGAAGGAGAAACGATAAAATCATATATGGATGAGAGTGAATATAACCTACTCGATAACTTTATGAAAGAGAATTTAAAGGTTGGGATGAAGCAGTTCTCAACAGCAAAACCATTACTATTAATGTCTTCTATTTTAATTTCATTTGTAGGAGAACAGTTGGCGAGTTATGAATTTACATTGATTAACATGAGTAAACAATCGAATAAAGAGGTCAAAGGATTAGAAACATTTGCTAGCCAAGTTGCAGCATTCGATGTACAGCCATACGAAAAGCAAATTGATGGATTGGTAGAAATGATTGAAGACTATGAAGAATATAGTACTTATTATAAAGAATTAGTTAAATCATATAAAGAAGAAAACATTGCTGCTATTTATGAAAAATCTAAAGAATATTTTAAGGAAGATAAAGAACTAGAAGAAAAATTACTAAATGAAAGAAACAGAAATTGGATTCCAGAAATAGCAAGAATTTCTAAAGAAAACAAAGTTTTCTATGCTGTAGGAGCCGCACATTTAGCTGGTGAGCAAGGCGTAATTAATTTACTAAAGAAAGCAGGATATAAAGTGACTCCTATTTTAAAATAAACAACTCAGTATTTTTAAAAACCTTTAGTGAAAGCTAAAGGTTTTTATCTTAGAGACCTTTCTCAAATATTATTTTAGTTTGCCCACTATCGTTGGTATAAACCTGTTTGATATCAAATCCGTTTTTAAGATTTAAAATCATCATGGCTTTAAAACGATTCATCGATTTGGTTCTGAGCTTAGCGTATCCTTTTTTCTTTGCCCAACTTTCTTGTAGCTTGGCTAGATGCTTAGCAATACCTTTTTCTCTGTGCTTAGGTAAAACACCACCAACCCAACTATAAAAAGTGTTTTGGTTATAGCGATAGCCAATTTTGAAACCCACCGCTTTTTTATCTTTAAAACTGATAATAGCCAATATATCCTCTTTTTCATTCAGTCGTTGTTCAAAAAAAAGCGGTTTTGCATCCTCAAAAATAGCTTGATATAATGCTAACAATTCTTGCATTTGAATAGCATTTGGAGTGCCTTCAATGAGTTGAAAGCGTAAGTCATCATTTTTCCCCATTCCATTCATCATAAAATTGTTGAAGATATTTTTCCATAAAACGATGACGTTGTTCAGCAATTTTTCGCCCTGTAGATGTATTCATTTTATTTTTTAACAATAGTAATTTTTCATAAAAATGATTGATTGTTGGTGCAGTTGATTTTTTATAAGCTTCTTTAGACATTTGTAGGCTTGGTTCGATCGAAGGATTGTACAATTCACGATTTTTAAAGCCACCATAATTAAAAGCTCTGGCAATACCAATGGCGCCTATGGCATCTAATCTATCGGCATCTTGAACAATTTCCAATTCTTTTGAGGTAAACTTTATGCCGTCTGCTGAAAGGCTATTCTTAAACGATATGTTTTCAATGATCTTAACAACATGTTCAATAATCAAACTATCAACATTTTGCGACAGCAAAAATTTTGCTGCTTTTTTTGGACCAATAGTTTCATCACCATCATAAAATTTAGGGTCTGCAATATCATGAAGTAGAGATCCGAGTGCAACTACAAAATCATCAACATTTTCTCTTTTTGCAATGAGCTGAGCATTTTTTAACACCCTATGGGTGTGAAACCAATCGTGACCTCCTTCAGCGTCAACGAGTGAATTTTTTACAAAAGCAATCGTATTTTTTATAAGTTGTTCTTTGTTCATAGTGCAAAATAAAAAATCCTCTAAATAGCATAGAGGATTTGAGAATTATATTTTTCTTTATTTAGCAGAATTCAGCGTAGGCTTCACTCAAATTTTCGGCAATCATTTCTGCAGATCTTCCTTCAATATGATGACGCTCTAGCATGTGTACTAATTCACCGTCTTTAAACAATGCGATGGCAGGAGATGATGGCGGAAAAGGAATCATATGTTCACGGGCTTTATCAACGGCTTCTCGATCTACTCCAGCAAATACGGTAGCTAAATTATCAGGTTTTTTAGCACCTTGAATAGATGCAATAGCTCCGGGTCTTGCTGTACCTGCAGCACAACCACAAACAGAATTTACCATCACTAAGGTTGTCCCTTCTTTTTGCAATATATGTTCAACTTGATCGGCAGTAAACAATTCGTTAAAACCAGCTTCAACTAACTGCGCACGCATAGGTCTTACTATTTCTTCTGGATACATATTTTCTTAATTTAAACTTCATTGCAAAGATACATATATTTATATTTGAAATTTATTAGAAATAACTACAGTTTATGAGTTTTGCAAAATGGTTAGGTGCTAGTTTAGGATGGTCTTTTGGTGGGCCTATAGGTGGTATCGTTGGTTTTGCTTTAGGAAGCCTTATTGATGGTTTTGCTGAAGGAAGTACTAGAGAGTACAAACGTATTGAATCAGGAACGGGCAATCGCCCAAGAAGAACACATAGAGTTACCACCTCGGGTGATTTTGAGGTGAGTTTATTGGTATTAGCCGCTGTGGTTATAAAATCTGATGGAAATGTAGATCAGCGTGAACTTAATTATGTACGACAGAATTTTAAACGTATGTATGGTGAACAACGTGCAAGTAAAGCATTTAAGTTGTTTAAAGGTATTATGCAGAATAATAATATTTCTACACGTCAAGTATGTTATCAGATTCGCAGTCATATGGATCATGCTTCGCGTTTACAGTTGCTTCATTTTTTGTTTGGCATTGCTAAAGCTGATGGTAATGTAAGTCAAGTTGAAATGCAATCAATTCAACGTATTGCTGGTTATTTATATATAAGCCAGAAAGATTTTGAATCGATTAAAGCGATGTTCTATGATGCAGTAACAAGTGCTTATAAGATTTTAGAAATTCAGAAAAGTGCTAGTGATGATGAGGTTAAAAAAGCCTATAGAAGAATGGTAAAAAAGCATCACCCAGATAAACTACGTCATTTAGGAGAAGAGCATGTAAAAGGAGCTGAAGAGAAATTTAGAAAGATACAAGAAGCTTATGAGAAGATACAGAAGGAACGAGGATTATAAATACAAATCTAAACTTTTTGGACCCTCTAAAACAGTTCGTACAATTTTAGCTTGATTTTCTTCATCAATACTATTATGCCATTTTACCAATGAAATTTCTAAGTCTTTAATTTCAATGCCAATAATAGACTTTGGGTGCACACAGCTACCATCGTTAAAATAAGGAATATCACCTGGTTCAGGAAAACGAGGTCTATGCGTGTGCCCTGCAATTACCATTTGATTATTGTTATTAATAATCCAATCTTGTAATCTTCGTTCGACTTTAATTAAATTTTTGTAGTTTTTTGCTGGGCTCGTAGGGTCTTTCACGTTAAACCACTTCTGTAAAGGCATCCATAAATAACGCACAAAGAACATACTGAGTTTCCAAAATTTATAATTAAACCAATCTGCCTGATGACCATGTAATAACAAAATACTCTTGTCAGTATTTTCAATTTCTAACAAAATACTTTCGTTATAATGTAAATTAAAAAGTCGCTTTTTTTCTCGCAATTCATCAGGGGTATAAATGTACTTATAGACCATGTCTTCAACGACTAAAGGATCTCTAAAGATCATGTCATGGTTACCCCAAATCATATAGGCGCGGTTTTCTAAATGAAACTGACGTAGTAATTCAAAAGTATCTTTATGAGCATTATAAATCGGCTCGAAAGAAGTGTTTTCCCACAGTTCAACACCATCACCTAATTCAAAATAGGTAAATTCATCTTGGTAATAGGTTTGCAGCGCATGTTGATAAATTTCCATATTATGTGAGAAATCATCAGCATAACTATTATCACCACGATGTAAATCACTGAAAAAAATAAGCTTAGAATCACAATTTATAGTGACTTTTTTTGCATTGCTAAGGGCGTTATCTAAGATAGAATTCATGAGGGGTAGGAAAATTTCACATAATTCAGTAAAATTATTTGATTTTGGCGACAAATATGTCTTTACCTCCTTTGTTCAGAGTGATATCTCCATCATTACTCTCTGTTTCACCTACAAGAATAACACTAGCATCTGAAGTTTGTATAACTCCATAGGTAAAATCTAATCCCGACCCGCCAAGAGATTTTTCAAATAGTAATTTGCCATTTGTATCAATTTGAAAAATCCAGAAATCATTTTCTCTTTTATTTTCTGAAAGATCACCGTCATTACTTTTAGAATTACCACCTATAATATAAGAGCTGTAAATACCATTACTTCTTGCAATAGCATGTGATGCTTCAAAGGCAGAACCACCGAATGATTTTTCCCAAATTAAATCACCATTTTCATTGATTTTAATAAGCCAAATGTCTGCATTACCATTAGGATTAGAAATCATACCATCAAAACTAATACTAGTTCCCGTTACAAGATAATGACCGTCATTAGTTTTTATAGCTGCAAATCCATCATCGATACCTGAGCCTCCGTATGATTTTTCCCAAACTTTAGTACCTTTTGTATCTAATTTTACAACCCAAAAATCATAACTACCATTAGCAGCACTTATATCAAAATCGTTACTTTCTGAAGAACCAAACAGCATGTATGAACCGTCATGACCTTGAAGTACTTTATATATCCTATCATTATTAGTGCCTCCAAAATATCTACGCCATTCTAACTCACCGTTAATGTCTAATTTTTGAGCCCAAAATTCACCAACCCCATGTTTCGTAGTCGTTTTGGCACCTATAGTTTCGTTACCAGCTCCTTCAGAGGCTGTTACATCTAAATACCCACCGATGAAATACCCGCCATCGTTGGTTTGAAATAGTGAATGACTGTGATCATGACCCGCAAAGCCATACGATTTTTCCCATTCTATATTGCCTTGAGCATCTAATTTCACTAACCAATGATCATGAAAACCTTGATTTTGAGAGCCATCTCCATCTGCACTCATACTCGGTCCAGTTACGGCAAAACCACCATCTGAAGTTTGTATGATAGCGCGACCTTTATCATCACCACTACCGCCGTATGTTTTTTGCCATTCTATAGAGCCATTACGATCTAATTTTAATACCCAAAAATCATTTTCAGCTACTGTTTTATCTGTAACATCTCCATCAATACTATTTGTATAACCTACGACTGCATAACCACCATCTGATGTTTCAATAACACCTCGTGCTGAATCATTACCAGAACCTCCAAAGCTTTTAGTCCATACTAACTCGCCTGTTAATTTATTTTCCTGAAAAGTAGTACTTTCTTTTTCACAGCTGATCAAAGAAAATAATATCAAAAGAAGGATGAATAAGAATCGCATTTAATTACTTTTTTTCAGAATAAATAAACCTCTATTTATATCACTTACAACAATGTTTCCACTCTCAAAATATGGATATACGTTCCATACACCATTAAAATTTGCTGAATTATTAGTGGGAAAAGTATCAAAAAAACCAACTTCTGTTAAATTACCGTTTGATATATCAGAAATATCTATAGTTCTTAATCCTGCTGTATAATTAGCTAAGTAAAAAGTATTTCCTTTAACATAGCCATTGTGATCAATAGCTGGGGTTGGACTAGTATATTCAACTTTTAAGCTAGGATTATCTAAATCAGAGAAATCAAAAACAATGGTTCTTGTATTGAATCCAAAATTACTTTCATCTAATTCATCTCCTAATAGAAAATAGCGTTGATCTTCTGTAAACCATCCTTGATGTACATACCCTACGTTAGTATATGATATGGTCGAGATTCTTTTAGGATTAGTTTTATCAGTAACATCAACAATGGCAATTTCATTTTCATTACTACCAATTAGAATTTCTTTACCTGTATAATCTGAGTCAGGTCCACTATAAGTCACAACTTGTGCATCATGACTATAAGAGTCATCTCCATAACCACCTTCATCAATAGGGTTTTTTGGATTCTGAATGTTTATAAATAAGGGACCTCCACGAAAAGTATTACTTCTGCTAGTTCCTACAGGATAAGCATAACCCGATTCTTCATTGATGACAATATTATGAGCACTTCCAAAACCAGTAAATCGAGTATCTGCACTAAAAGTTGCTGGAGCATCTGAGACATTTCTTAATCGTGTTAAATCAAAAACTTGCATACCGTGATTTCCAACATTATCAGCAACAATAAATGCATGATCTTTATATACTTTTACGTCGCGCCAAGAACTAGCTACAGTAGCAGTGGGCAGTTTTCCTAAATATAAGGCTTCGCTAGGGTCAGAGATATCAATAAAAACAACACCATTGTCTAATGCCATTAGCGCATACTCTTTTCCAGTAGTAGTATCTGTCCAACCCCAAGAATCATTTCCAGAGGATGCTTCAAATACGCTTAGAGGAATATTTAGCATCAGGTCATAGTCATTACACGGAAATTCACCAGCAGATCCGTCAGAGCAGGGTTGTGATGAAAATTTAAAAGTAGGATCACAAACATCACCTACACCATCATTGTCACCATCATTTTGGTTTGCATTCGATCTATCAGGGCAATTATCAACATCATCATTAATTCCATCATTGTCTTTATCATTTTTAGCAGCAAGATCTGGAGTATCTATATCATCTGAAGAAGAACAAGAAGGAGTAAAAAATAGAAGAGATACACCTAAAATTACTAGAATAAACTTTTTTATCATAATTGTGTGGATGTTATTAAGGTAATTATCAATCAAAAATCATGCTTAATTGTATTTAAATGGCGATTTTTGCATAGCAAATGTATAAATTTCTTTATTGCTATACTTGAATTATGTTAGAAGATAAAAATCAGAATCGTACATTATTATCAGATTTAGGCGAATTTGGGTTGATAAGGCATTTAACAGATACTATAAAGCTAGATCATAAGTCTTCTGTAAAAGGAGTTGGTGATGATGCTGCAGTATTACAATTTGAGAAACACATTTTAGTAACTACAGATCTATTGGTTGAAAATGTGCATTTCGATCTTTCTTATATGCCTTTAAAGCATTTGGGCTATAAAGCAGTGATGGTTAATTTGTCTGATGTGTATGCTATGAATGGAAATGCTACCCAAATTACAGTGTCTATTGCAGTGTCAAATCGTTTCTCGTTAGAGGCAATAGAAGAATTATACAATGGTATTCATTTAGCATGTAAAACCTACGGTATAGATTTAATAGGGGGAGATACTACTTCATCAACTACTGGTTTGTTAATTAGCATTACAGCTATTGGCGAAGCCGATAAAAAAGATATCATTTATAGAAAAGGAGCAAAGACCAATGATTTAATTGTGGTAACAGGAGATTTAGGAGCCGCTTATTTAGGTTTACAGGTGCTAGAACGTGAAAAGCAGGTATTTCAAGCGAATCCGAATGCACAGCCAGAACTGGATAATTATGCCTATTTGGTTGAGCGACAGCTAAAACCAGAAGCTAGAAAAGATGTTATTAAGCTTTTAAAAGATTTAGGAGTGAAACCTAGTGCTATGATCGATATATCTGACGGTTTGTCTTCTGAAATAATTCATATATGTCAGCAAAGTGATGTTGGTTGTAATTTATTTGAAGAGAAATTACCATTAGACCCCCAAGTTATTTCTACCTGCGAAGAATTCAAGATAGACGCTACGATGGTGGCTTTGAGTGGAGGGGAAGATTATGAGTTACTATTTACAATTTCTTTAGATGATTATGATAAGATTAAGGCAAATCCGAATTTTACCGTTATTGGCCATATCGCAGAAAAAAGCGAAGGGATGAATCTAATCACGCGAGCAAACCAAAAAGTAGAATTAACTGCGCAAGGCTGGAATGCTTTACTAAATAATGATTAATTTAATTTTTTGCAATTAATTCATTAATATATTTAGTGAGTTCTTCTCCATGCAAATTCTTAGCTAGAATCTTACCATTTTTATCAATTAAAAAATTATCGGGTAAAGCCGTAACGGCATAATTATAAGCTGCGGGAGTTTTAAAACGCTCAAGCGTAGAGACATTCGTCCAGGTGCGATTATCTTTATCAAGAGCTGCTAACCATTTGTCTCTATTGTCATCTAAAGAAACTCCATAAATGTTAAATTGTTCTCTAGAATAGTTGTTTATCAATTCATTTAATTTAGGAGCTTCTCTTCGACAAGGCCCACACCAACTAGCCCAGAAATCAATGAGTATATAATCTGCCTTTAAAGATGATAAACTCACCAAATCTCCAGCAGCATTAGGCATTTCTATAGGTGCTACATTTCCTCCGATAGCGGTTTGTTGTAATCGATTTACTTTTTCACGAATCTTTTTAGTAATAGCCAAGTTTGGGTATGCGGTTTCAAATTTAGTTGCCAAAGAATCAAAACTTGCTAGTTGATGGGCTCCTTTCCAGCGGATAGAAGTAGCATACAATCCTAATGTAGAAATCTTATTTTTTTGAAGATACCCTACTAACTCATCAAGGTGTTTGTCATAGTTGGTCAATTCTAATTTGCCCAATTCAGCAATCTTTTCTTGATCTTTATTTTCAGCCTTTTTTAATGTCTTAATTTCATTTCTAACCGACTTTACCAATCGTTCTAACGATTCTTTTCGAAAAGTCTCATATGCTAATAATTCTTCAGTATCCTTTGAACCTTTAGCTAAAGCTTTAAAATCATTGGTGTCATAACCTAAAATGTCTAAATGTAGGTTTTGACCAGTGTTTAAAGCAATATCAATTTTCTTTTTATTCGGAAAATTTAGTGAATATAAATAAGGCTCGTCTGTGAAAGAAACTTGAAATTTTCCTTGCTTATCTATTGTTAATGTATCTATAACTTCAGTAATCTTTCGTTCAATATCGGTTTCTTTTTTTAGAATCACATATTCTGAAGTAGCAGGACTTAAGGTGCCTGAAAGAATAAAAGCAGGAGCTTCTTTTTTAGCGCACGAAATAAAGAAAGCAAATGTGATTGAAAGAAGAATTATTTTTTGAAGCATATTATTTATTTAATGAAGCAGTAATCGTTAAAAGTATAGTATAATTACACTAAGATTTGTTAAAAGTATATTAAATTGTTAACTACATTTCTTGATAAACCATTGTAATTCAAAAAGGCATTCTTCATAATTTTCTATATAGCTCATGTGTCCGTCAGGTAATTCAACAACCTCAACTTCTGTATTCTTTGTTTGATCAACAAGCGAATCATAATCTAATACTGGATCTTTCTTACCTATAATCATCAGTTTTTTATAAGGTGAAAAATGTAACAACATTTCACGATCATCACGTATTTTCATACCTTCTAATGCTGCAATAATTCCTTGTAAAGGTGTTCGTAAAGCTTCCTTTTTTAGCACTTTAATTTCTTTGTTAAAGATCTTTCTATTTTTAGGCCTAAAGAGATTCGAGATTGACATTCTGATAAATGTTTTATGATTTTGCTTTACCACTTGTATGGCTTTGTCTCGATTTTTTTTCTTTTCAAGAGTATCTGCTCTAGCCGAAGAATTTAAAAGACATATACCTTTTAATGCATCTGGGTTTTTTTCCGCGAAAGCGAGTGCAACATAACCTCCCATAGAATGACCGATCATTACAGATCGTTTAATCTTTAAATGCGTTAAGACCGCTTCAACAATTTCTGCCATTTCTTCCATGGTATGAATGTATCCTAGGCATCCTGTTGTACCATGCCCCAAAAGATCGATACAAATTACTCGGTTCTTTTTAGCTAATACAGTAGCGATTTGATTCCAGATAGAAGAATTCTCTAAAAAACCATGCAATAGAACTACGGCTTGACCTTTACCTTGGTCAGTGTAAAAAATATCAACACTCTTATGAGAAACAATCATTTTAGTTATATTGGTCGAAACAAAACTAATGAATAAAACTAAAGAAATATTGATCGCAGGCTTTGCCTTATTCTCTTTGTTTTTTGGAGCAGGAAATCTATTATTACCACCTTTATTGGGTTATAAAGCAGGTAGTAACTGGTTATTAGTAACAATAGGTTTTATGATTGCCGCTGTAGTAATTCCATTATTTGGAATCTTGGCACATGCACGTCTGCAAGGTACGATGTTTGACTTTGCAAAAAAAGTATCGCCAGTATTTAGTGTTATTTATTGTGTTATTGTTTATATTATCTCGATTACCTTGCCTTCACCACGAACAGCCGCTGCTACACACGAGATTGCTATACATCCTTTTTTTGGTACAAGCCCATTACTAACAAGTACCATTTATTTCGCATTGGTGTTAATTTTTGTGCTGAATCGTTCTAAGATTTTAAGTTTTATAGGTAAATATCTTACCCCGCTTATTGTGCTTATTTTATTTTTAGTGATTGGTGTCGGATTATTTGCTAGTCAAGGTTCGATGAACGAAAGTGCTTTTGCAATACCTTTTGTAGATGGTTTGCTAGAAGGGTATCAAACGTTTGATGCTATTGGTGCAGTTGTGGTAGGTGGTGTTATTATTATATCTCTAAACTTGCGTGGGCATACTACATTTGAGAGTAAGAAAGAATTGATTACCAAAGCAGGATTTATTGCAGGATTAGGATTATTTATCATCTATGCAGGTCTTATTGCTGTCGGAGCTTTTTATGGGTCAGAAATTTTTATTGATGGCTCTTTGAGCAGTGATATGCAACGCGCTAATTTATTACGTGGTATTAGTTTGGCTACACTTGGAACTATTGGGAATACTTTTTTAAGTGTATTAATTGCTCTGGCTTGTTTTACCACTGCTGTGGGAATCGTTACAGGAACCGCCGATTACTTTAAAGGTTTGTTTAATAATTCTCAAAAAGTATATACAATTACTGCTATTATAGGATGCTTGGTAGGTATAGGTGTAGGTCAATTAGATTTTCATTCGATCATAGTAATTGCATTACCTGTATTGATGTTTATTTACCCAATTACTATTGTATTAATTTTACTAAATGTAGTACCCGAGAACTATGCTTCGCACATAGTATTTAAAATAGTAGTTGCAATTACTTTTATATTTAGCATACCCGACTTTTTAAAGTTTATCATAAATCCAGAGAAACTCACGGGAATACAAACTATACTGCCACTTTCTCAATATAGTTTAGGATGGGTATTGCCAGCTATAGCAGCTTTTATTTTGGTAAATTTATTTAGAGAAAGTAGGGTAAAATTTTAATTACACGTATCGGTAACGTATAAGAAATAGTTGTGTTTTAAATAACTAAATAAAAACTGAGTTATTCTTTTACAATTTCCATATTTCTTTTTGTCTTCTCGATTAGTTTCTATTTAGGATGTAATTTTATTTAGTAAAATTTTCCTTTGTTTTGGTGTATCTTTCCAAGTATCTACCGCACAAATGACCGCAACTATACTCATAAGAAATGATATTGTCTAATCTATAAAGTTTGTTTATATCGTTTCTAGGAGTCATCTATATTGCTAAAAATAGGCTTGAAATTGTTAATTGTTTTCAAAATAACTGTGTCTTGATTATCAACATAATACACAAATAATTAATCGCAAAAACAATAATTATTATTTGATTTTTCTATTATTTATAACAAACTTTGTAAGCCTAAGACCTATTGAAAAGTATGGGTTTTCCCTGTGACGAGATGGCGTACCTGAGGATTTCTAAAAAAAAGCATAGTTTAGCGTACGAAGCAAAGTGGTTCGCCAAATCTATAAATCAAGATAATAGGGTAGATATCACTAATTGGGACGAAAACGGAAATTTAATATCATAATCTAAATGACGAAAAAATAATTTTAATAATGAAAAAAATATTTTTAATAATTCTATGCTTAGGATTTTTACTTAGTGGTGCACAAACACATAATAACTATAAAATCTCGTTTAAAAATGCCGTACATCACGAAGCTGAGGTAGAAGCAACATTTACAAATTTAGAGAATAAAGTGCTAGAACTACGAATGAGTAGAACGTCTCCAGGGCGTTATGCAGTTCACGAATTTGCCAAGAATGTATATAATGTTAAAGCTTTTGATGGAGCAGGTAACGAGTTGAAAATTACGAGACCAAATCCACATCAGTGGAATGTCGCTAATCATGATGGTACTGTAAAAGTTACCTATACATTGTTTGCAAATAGAGGAGACGGAACGTATGCACAAATAGATGAAACTCATGCCCATTTAAACATTCCTGCAACGTTTATGTATGCCAGAGATTATACACAACGCCCTATAGAAGTAACATTTAATGTACGTAAAGATTTAGGTTGGAAAGTGGCTACGCAGTTAAAATCACTAGGTAACAATATGTTTTATGCACCAAATTTAGATTATTTTATGGATAGCCCAGCAGAAATAAGTAACCATGCTGTCCGCAGTTTTAAGGTAAGCGATAATGGTAAAGAGAAAATAATCAAGTTTGTATTGCACCACAACGGTACGGATGCTGAGTTAGACAAATATTTTGAGGGTGTTAAAAAAGTTGTAGAACATCAAAAAGCTATTTTTGGAGAATTACCAAACTTTGATTATGGTGAGTACACATTTTTAGCATGTTACATGCCAAATGCTTCTGGCGATGGTATGGAGCATCGTAACTCAACAATTTTAACAAGTACGCGTAGTCTAGCAAATGGAGGTATGCAACGCAATATGGGTACTGTTTCGCATGAGTTTTTCCATGCATGGAATGTGGAGCGTATTCGTCCAAAAACATTAGAACCATTTGATTATGAAGAAGCTAATATGTCTGGTGAATTGTGGTTTGCAGAGGGTTTTACAAGCTATTATACCAATCTAATATTGTGTAGAGCAGGATTAATGTCGCCTGAAAAATATGTGCAAGGTTTAGCGGGCGGACTCAATTATGTTTTAAATTCACCAGCGCGTAAGTATTTTAATCCAATCGAAATGAGTTACCAAGCGCCATTTGTAGATGCTGCCCGTTCGGTTGACCCTGTAAATCGAGAAAATACATTTATTTCTTACTATACGTATGGTAGTGTGCTCGGATTAGCATTAGATTTATCGTTGCGTAACCTTGACGGAAATAAAAGTTTAGACGATTTTATGAAACTTGTATGGCGAACTTATGGGAAGCCAGAAATTCCGTACACAGTAAGAGATTTACAAGATTTATTAGCAGCTTATGCCGGGGCAGCATTTGCCAATAATTTCTTTACTAGGTATATTTTCGATAGTAAAATGCCTGATTATAAGACTTTGTTTGCTTCTGTAGGTGTGAGTTTTGAACAGCCAAAATTAAATGAAGCAAGTCTGGGTGTGCGTTTAAATAAAGAATTTAAGTTAGTTTCCAATCCGCAAGAAGGTAGTGCAGCTTTTAAAGCAGGTTTACAAAATGGGGATAAAATTATTTCTGTGAATGATATTGCTGTAAAAGATTTAAAACCAAATAATTTTATAAAGAATTTTAAACCAAGACAAACTGTAAAAATAATGTTTAGCCGTTTTGAAAAAGAAAAAGAAGTACAATTACTTTTAGGAGCAAATACCAGTTTTGAAACTGAACTACTTAAAAAAGTAAAAAAAGATGTACTTAAAAAACGCCTAAATTGGCTAGAAGCCAAGTAAGATATGTTAATAATTGATGTTACGTAGTAAAATAGTAAATTTGAGAGATGAATGTTAATAATTTACTAGATTTATTCACAGACTATTTATTAGCAACACCAACCTACACGTTATAACATACTTATCTGCTGTAATCAATACTTCTAAATATGTACAATCTAAATTCTCATTATAAGATTTAAACAAGCTTAAAGAAAAATTAGAAAGCTTAATGCAAAAAAAACTTACCTAAACAATAAATTCCCAAAATCTGAACTGGCTGAAATGTTAGGAATTAGCAATTCTGAAATGGCAAGTTTACTAAATGAAAAATAGGTATGAACTTTTTTTGATTTTGTGAACTACTATCGCATAAAAGAGTTTATAAAACTAGCCGAATCTGAAAAAGCAAAACAGTTAACCTTGTTTGGGTTGCGCAAGAAGCTGGATTTAATTCAAAAACGACCTTCAACAAGTCTTTTAAGAAATTGATGGGAATTTCACCTTCGCAATATTTTAGTGATTAAGAGGCGGAGGTAATTTGTTATTTGTTAAATTTAGAAAATTTTACGACTAAAGTTTAACAATAAATTTTAAATGGCTGTTCAAGAAATACAAACGTATAACTATAAAGACATCTTCTCGTTAACTGTAGTTAATTTTGAAGAAGCATGTGTAGTGAACAAAGCACAACAGGTAGATTCGTATCGTATCTACTGGATCAAAGAAGGAAAAGGATCTTATAGTATTGATTTTAATTCATACGATTTTGATGGTGAGGTATTATTTTTTTTATCACCAGGTCAGGTGTTTTCTGTAGTTTCAGAAAAAGTTAAAGAAGCATATCAAATTTCTTTTAAGCGTGATTTTTACTGCATCCAAACACATGATAAAGAAGTGTCTTGTAATGGAGTTTTGTTTAATAATATTTATGAGTCAACATTTGTAAAACCTAGTGAACATGAAAGTAAAAAACTAACGAACGTACTTATCAGTTTAATGGAAGAATTCCGCTTAGAAGATACCGCGCAGTATGATATGTTGCAAGCCTATTTAAAGCAATTTATAGTGCAATCTGTTCGTATTAAAAAAGAACGAGATGTTATAAAAAATGATACAGAAACTAAACTATTTAAAGATTTTAGTATGTTGGTTGATCTCAATTTTAAAAAAGAACACTCAGTTACCTATTATGCCGAACGGTTAGGGCTCTCACCTAAATCATTAACAAAACATTTTCAGAAAATAGGAGCTCAAACACCTAGCGATTTCATTAAAAATAGAGTTATCCTTGAAACGAAGCGAAAATTGATTTATACAGATGATTCTGTAAAGCAAATAGCTTACAATTTAGGATTTAATGATCCTGCCTATTTTACCCGTTTTTTCACAAAAGCAGTAGAAAAATCACCACTTCAATTCAAAAAAGAGCAAAAGAACTAACAATTTACAAGGTTTAGGAACTTTTGTCCATTTTCTTATACCATTTTTTATCACATTTTTGCATCATAAAAATTAATTATAACCAAAATAGATATAGTATGAACACTGGAAATTTAATTATTAGAATCGGAATGGGCTTGCTTTTTGTATGGGGAGGCTTAGAAAAATTTTTTGAAGGTTTTTTGGGAGGTGTAGGTCTTCAAAATATGGCGAATTTTTTGAAAAGTAGTGGATTGGCCTTTTTAGGTGATACAGGAACCTATGCTTTAGGAGCCATTCTAGCTTTATTAGAATTGGTGGCTGGTATAGCAATCTTAGCGAATAAAAAATTATTCGAGGCATATGCTTTTTTAGCATTTATTATGTTTATGGCATTGGTGTTAGTGCACATTCCTTCTGGCAATTGGATGAATATAATGATTCATATTGCCTTGTTATTCACCCTTGCAGGATTGGCATTAAACAATAAAGAAAGAGTATAATATTATCAATTAAAAAGCTAAACCCAATTCGAAAGAATTGGGTTTTCTTTTTTAATGTAAAATGGGTAGTCCATGTTTTTGGAACTTTTGTCCATTTTCTTGCCTTATTATTCATCGCATCTTTGTATCAGAATTAAAACAAACATTTCTTAATGTAAATCAAGATTTCATCTTAACTGTCATTCCTGCGATGGCAGGAATTTAAAATAAAGAATTATGAATATACAATTAGATCAAAAAGATTTTCAAACAACAGTAGAAACTCATAAGAACGTATTAATCGATTTTTATGCTGATTGGTGTGGTCCATGTCAAACTTTATTGCCAACAGTTCATAAGTTGGCAGAAGAGTTTGAAGGAGATGTAACTATTAAAAAAGTAAACATAGATCAAAATAAGGAACTAGCAGCTGCTTTTGGAGTGCGTAGTATTCCAACTTTAATTCAATTAACTGAAGGTAAAGAAGTAGGCCGTATAGTAGGCTTGGTTTCTGAAAGCGATTTACGTGGTAAAATTAATGAACAAAAAACTGCTTAAGAATGAAAAATTTAAAACAATGTCCGAATTGCTGGGGCTATCAAGAATATGAGGTAGCCAGTTGCGGGCAAGAAGTAAAGAGTAATTAATAATAGCAATTAAAAAATAGAAATTATGAGTACAAGAATTGAAACATTAAACCCAGAAACAACAACAGGAGCATCAAAAGAATTATTTGATGCTGTAAATAAAAAATTAGGTTTTATTCCTAACCTTATTAAAGTATTTGGTAATTCGCCTGCTACGTTAAAAGCATATTTATCATTAGGAGAAATTGCAGGAAGTGGAAACTTTAACGCAAAGTTTAGAGAGCAATTAGCATTAGCAATTGGTGAAGAAAATAGTTGTAACTATTGTTTATCTGCACATACTGCCATTGGTAAAATGAATGGACTATCTGATGAGCAAATTGAGCAAAATAGACAAGGTTTATCTGATAATGCTAAAACGCAAGCAGGATTAAAATTTGCACAACTGGTAACAAAAAATAGAGGTGTTGTGAGTAATGAAGAATTACAAGCTGTTAAAGATGCAGGTTATACAGATGGTGATGTCTTAGAAATCGTTTTAAATGTAGTCTCAAATACATTAACGAATTATGTAAATCATATTGCTGAAACTGAAGTAGATTTTCCGAAAGTAGAAGCAGGAAAATTTGCAGTAACACAATAAATTATAAATTACGAGTACCATTAACTTAATGGAACTCTTTGAAATTAAAAAAATATGGAAAACCAAATTAAAGAAGCACTTAAAGATTTAAAGCAATTATTAGGTAAAGGACAATTTTTAGAAGCAATGAATATATACTTAGCTGATGATGTTGTATTACAAGAAGCTAATGAAACTCCAAAAGTTGGTAAGGATGTCTGCATTAGAGCTGAAGAAGATTTGCTAGCTAATGTTTCTGAATTTATAAGATACGATATTAAAAATGAATCTGTTTCAGGAGACATTTCTTATTACGAAGCTACCATGGAGTTTAAAACAAAAGATGGAGAACATCATAAATTTGAGCAAGTAAATAGAACACAATGGCAAGATGGTAAAATTATTAATGAACGGTATTACCATGCTTAATTAAAATATATAAAATTAGAATAATTAAAAACAATTTAAAAATGAAAAAAATGAAAAATTTATTAGTAGTATTATTTTTAGTAACTGCAACTTTTACAGTTACTGCACAAGATAAAATGATGAAAAAAGATGCTGTAAAAACAGTTTCTTTAGAGCAAACAAAAGGTGAATTTACACAAAAACAATTAACGCTCTCTGAAGGTACTTATGTTTTTAAAGTATCAAATAACAATGCAGCACCAGAGGTAGGTTTGGTATTAATAGAAGAAGGTAAAGATGGCTCTAATCCTAAAAATCATATTAAAGAAGCCTATGTTTCACAAATGGTTAAGCATGGTAAAACAGAATCTTCTAAGCAAGTAAATTTAAAAAAAGGAACCTATAAATATTTTTGTCCTTTTAATAAAACGCCACAATACACTTTAATTGTGAAATAAATACTCTAATTAATAATAGCAAATAAAGCGAGCTCGAGCTCGCTTTATTTGCTATTAAAAGACAAATTGATTTATCTTTAGATAAAATATAAACACTAACAATCTTTTTAGTGTTAATATTTACATTTCAGTTAAACGCGCAAGATAAAGAGCAAGCCAAAAAAGATGTAACACAGGCAGCTTATAATTATATAGATACTTTTTCAAGGCAGATCCTTTTTAGCTTATAAAAGTGTACATAAAGATGTACGAAGAGTAGATTGGTGGTATGATAAGAAAAAGAGTGCTTATTTCGATAAATTAGAAATGCCTTTTGCTAACTTGATAAGTTTAGCAAAATGTTGGAATACCAAAGGAGATTGTACTAATTCAGATTCTCCAAGAATAGTTGAGATTCTTGAAGTTTCTAACAAGGTTACCGTAGCTAAAATAATCGCCGTTTGAGGTATTGATTACTTGAGTATGGTAAAAACAGCTGATGGTTGGTAAAGGCATCAACATCATATGGCAATCACTACCGTAGTTTTCGTTAAAAGAATAAAACCAGTCTAAGACTGGTTCATCAATTCCTCAATTTCCTCAGCTTCTATAGGTATATTCTGCATTAAATTAAAGGGTTCGCCTTTTTCTTTGATAACTACATCATCTTCTAAGCGTATGCCAAAACCTTCATCAGGAATGTAAATACCAGGTTCTACGGTAAAGACCATATTGGCTTGCATTGGTTCAGTCAAAATACCATAATCGTGTGTGTCTAAACCGATATGGTGCGAAGTGCCATGCATAAAGTACTTCTTATAGGCAGGCCAATCTTTATTTTCATTTTTTACATCAGCTTTATCTAATAGCCCTAACCCTAATAATTCTGAAGTCATTAGCTTACCAACTTCCACATGATAGGCTTCCCATAAGGTACCAGGAGTTAGCATTTTGGTTGCTTCATTCTTTACGCGTAGTACAGCATTGTAAACTTCTTTTTGTCGCTTCGTAAATTTACCAGAAACAGGTATGGTACGTGTCATATCACTACAATAATTAGCATATTCGGCACCTACATCCATTAAGATAAGCTCTCCAAGTTTACACTCTTGATTGTTTTCTATATAATGCAATACATTGGCATTGTTACCTGAAGCGATAATTGGGGTGTAAGCAAATCCTTTAGAGCGGTTACGTAAAAATTCATGCATGTATTCAGCTTCTATTTCATATTCCATAACACCTGGTTGTACAAAGCCTAAGATGCGTCTAAATCCTTTTTCGGTGATGGTACATGCCTTTTGCATAAGGTCAAGTTCGATCTGATCTTTTACTGAACGAAGTCGCTGTAAAATAGGATTACTCTTAGCAACGGCATGTGCTGGATATTTCTCTTTTAACCATTTCGTATAACGGTCTTCACGAGTTTCAGTGACTATAGAAGCGCGATAATGTTCATTAGTATTTATATAAACGGTATCGCATTGTGTCATGAGTTCAAACATGATTTTCTCCATATCATGTAACCAATACACCGTTTTAATACCACTAGTTTCAAAAGCCTTTTCTTTAGTTAGTTTTTCACCTTCCCAAATTGCGATATGCTCATTCGTTTCACGCAAGAACAAGATTTCACGATGCTTTTCTTTGGGGCAATCAGGAAATAGCACTAAGATACTTTCCTCTTGATCTACACCGCTTAAATAAAAAATATCACGATGCTGCTGAAAAGGTAATGTGCTATCAGCACTTATCGGATAAATGTCGTTAGAGTTAAAAACAGCTAAGCTATTGGGTTTCATCTGAGCTATAAAATTCTTGCGATTTTTAATAAAGAGCTTACGATCTATGGGTAGGTATTTCATCAGTAGTTTTATTTAGAGTATCAAAAATAGAATTTATGTGGTATTCAACAATAAAAAAAGCACTCAATTTGAGCGCTTTACTAATTCGTAATCTATACTATTATTTATTCATAGCATTTTTAATCATTCCGACGATTGCCATAAGCACACCGCCGCCAACGCCGCCACTGGCAACACTGCTTAAAATGCTAGCAAGATCTAAGCCACCAGCATCGGCTCCAGTTGCAGTTGCAGCTCCAATACCAAGCATACCTAGTAATTTTCCGCCGATTCCTCCTCCTAGAATACCTAGAATTGAGTTTCCTAAAGTGCCGAGAGAGAATTTTTTCATTAAAGATCCTGCCACGTTTCCGCCGACAGCACCACTTACTAATTGAATGATTAATGGGAGTAGATTTTCCATAAAAAAAATTATTTTAGTTAATTAATTGTAAATTAACAAAATAAATGTTGATTTAACAATTATTAGTGTTTTAAACTATCAATATCTTAAATTATAAAGGTATTTTTAAATGGTCTTTAGAAAAACAATGCATTTTAAAAAACTACTTTACGTATTAATTTCTTTATTATTTCTTAATTGTTCACCTACGCTAAAAAAATCTTTTTCTAAACTTTCAAAACCTGAAAAAAAGTGGGTTGTTTTTCATCATTTTAAAGCAAAAAAGGCTTATAGAATATCGCTTGAGGCAGAAAAGGTTAAAGATTCGATTTCCAAAACTGGATTTATTAATAATGATAATAATGGAGGACAATTAGATGCTTTTAAACATGCCTATTGGATGGCACGTTTAACACAAGGTATAGGAAAACGTGCCGCTTTAAGTTTGGGGAAGGCTCATGAAAAAGGAAATTATCAAACATTCAAAAAAAAACAGTTAGAAGATGGATACTTACCCGATAAACCTTCAACAGAAATGGACTTGCATAATAACAATGTTGGTATTTCTATTGGGAAAGTTTTCAATAAAAAAAACAAGCGACAACTTATCGAGATTGTGATTGATTCTGTTAAAAGCGGTAAAATGAAAATTCTATTAAAGGATGTCGATGGTAATTTTTTAGATTGCTCAAGAAAAAGAATTCCACTTGACTCACTTAAAGGCAAGTGGAATACTCAAAAATGTTTGGTGTCATCTAATGAAACATCATTTTGAATGCAACAAAATTTCGATCAAAAATCTACTCTTTCAACTCTTTATAATCTTTAAACAAGCTTAAGTTCAACCCTTCAATTTGATTTCTATATTTAGGCCAATCTGTTTTATAAAAATTAGTTATGGGTTTCATAGCATTATCAACTTTTTCATTTGCATTTTTAATGGCATCTTTTTCAGTTTTGCCGGGTGTTTGTAATAAAGAGCCTACATAGCGTCTGGCTGTAGATAAAAAGGTTAAAGGTGTTGGGTCTGGGTTTCGCGTAATACCTTGGCGCTTATCTTCTTTGCCAATCATTCCGTCTATTAATTTACCAATCGATTTTGTGATAGAGTCTGTTGCTTTGATGGCGTCTTTATATTGATCACCTTTTTGTTCTTTTAGCTGCTTCTTATAAGAAGCAGCTATCTTTTTTGATTCTTTTAATTGCTCGACAGCTTTCCCTGCTAAAGCTGTTTTCTTCTCTAATTGTTTCAATAAATCATATTTGGCTTTTAAAGTAGCTATAGGCATGTCAACTCTGGGATCATAAGCAACAGCAACAGTTGTTGAATCTTTAGCTTTATTATAATGAATTACCACTTTATAATTACCTGGTAATACGGTAACTCCTCTAGGTTCTGGAGCATTTTTTCGAGCTGCTCTACGTGACGGACCACGAACGCCTTTTTCACCTAAATTCCAATACATACGATGTATTCCATTTTCTTTTGGAGTTTTTCTTTTTAAAGTTCTTATAAGTTCATTGTCAGTATTATATATTTTTACAATCAACGAATCACCCTTCTTTTTAGGTGGTTTTATGGCTTCGTTCTTTTCTGTATCTTTTTTATCAGAAACTTCTTTTTTATTTTCGGGTTTGTTAATACTATAGGTAATCATCGCTCCTAGGCTTCTATTTTCACCATTAAACATAGCGTTACCGCCGAAACGAGTACCTAAAGGCTGCTGAATCTGATTAATATGAGCTTTAGGAGCAGAAAAAACCTTTAATGTCTTATTGAGCTCAGTAGTACCATTTTTAGCAAGTTCTCGTAACGGGCGAATATCATCTAATACATAGAATGAACGACCAAAAGTACCGATGACTAGATCGTGTTCACGAGGATGAATTCCTAAATCCATCGTAGGTACAGAAGGATATCCTTCTGTCCATTTTGTCCAGTTTTCACCCTCGTCAATAGAAACGTATAAACCATTTTCAGTACCCAAAAATAATAGGTTCTTCTCTACAGGGTCTTGGATTAATGCTAACGAATACCCGAAGGTCACCCCTTTTTTATCCAATAGGCTTTCCCATGTTTTTCCGTAGTCACGTGTTCTAAAAAGATAGGGTTTAAAATCGAAATTTCGATAATTATTCACCACGGCGTAGGCTTCACCAGCAGTAAAAGGCGAAGCTTTAATTTGTGCGACCCAACTTCCTTTTGGGAAACCTTTGAGTTTCGGTGTCACATTATTCCAAGTTTTACCTCCATCACGCGTTAATTGAATTAAGCCATCATCGGTTCCAACCCATAACAGGCCTTTTTCAAGTTTAGTAGGCTCAATCACTAAAATAGTGGTATGATTTTCTGCACCTGTGGCGTCCATGGTAATACCCCCGCTTTCATGCTGCTTTTGCTTCTGAGGATCGTTTGTTGTTAAATCAGGTGAAATAATTTCCCATTCATGGCCTTTATTTGATGATTTGTGCACAAACTGACTTCCAAAATAAATAGTTTCATTATCATGAGGGTCGAGTGCAATAGCAGAATTCCAATTAAAACGCAATTTTATGTCAGGATTTGGATGTGTTGGACGCACCATTTTACCATTTCCCGTTTCTCGATCGTAGCGTACCACAAACCCTTGCTGTGACATACTATATCCATACCGTGAATTTTTAGGATCGGGCACTACATCAAACCCATCACCAAAAGATATTTCTTGCCAATACGCATTTCGAATTCCCTGTGCTTTTAAAACATAAGCAGGTCCGGCCCAAGAACCGTTGTCTTGCATACCGCCATATAGATTGTAAGGATATTCCATGTCATAAGCAATATGATAGAATTGCCCAACAGGAAGATTTTCTATAAACCGCCATGTCTTACCACGATCTTTAGTAATGTTTAATCCGCCATCATTACCATCGATCATAAAATTGGGATTTTTTGGATGTATCCACCAAGCATGATGGTCGGGGTGAACTCCTACACTAGTGCCATAAGCTGGCATTAATTGCTTAAATGATTTGCCGCCGTCATTACTCACATTTACATAGGTAAACACACTGTAAATTCTATTTTCATTTACGGGATCTACAAAAATATCGGAATAATAAAAAGGTCGATTACCTATACCAGGTTTATCATTTATTTTTTTCCATTTGTTTCCGCCATCTTCAGATTTGTATAATGCATTTTTTTTAGATTCGATTAAAGCATATACAATGTTTGGATTACTGGGTGCGATAGCTAATCCCATTCTACCTAAGTTTCCTTTAGGCAACCCGTCTTCATCAGTTTTCTTTTTCCAGTTTTCTCCACCATCATAGGTAATATATAATCCTGAGCCTTTTCCACCAGAATTAAACGTCCATGGCTTACGACGATGTTCCCACATGGCTGCAATCAGTTTGTTTGGGTTTGATGAGTCCATGACTAGATCGGCAGCTCCGGTTTTATTGTTTACGAATAGGATTTTATTCCATGTTTTTCCTCCATCAGTTGTTTTAAAAACTCCTCTCTCAGGATGTTCTCCCCATGGTGAACCAATGGCTCCAACATATACTGTATTTGGGTTGTCGCGATCAATAATTATTCTATGAATATTGCGTGTTTTTTCAAGCCCCATTGATTTCCAAGTTTGACCACCATCTAAGCTTTTATAAATACCATAACCTCCATTTAGTGAATTACGAGGGTTACCTTCGCCAGTACCTACCCAAATCACATCGGGATTACTTTGCTGAATGGCTATAGAACCAATTCCCGTTAAGGGCTGTTCATCAAATATGGGTTTCCAATCGATTCCGCCACTTTCAGATTTCCAAACACCGCCAGAAGCAGCTCCCACATATATAATATCGGGGTTGTTATTTACAACATCTATAGCCGTAATTCGGCCACTCATTCCGGCAGGACCTATAGCACGAGGCTTCATGCCTTTTAATTTTTTAATATCAATTTGTTGAGAGCATACCGTGGCGCTAATCATCACCACAAGAAGGAATAATTTTTTCATTTGAATTGAGTAAGTTTAAAGCGCATCTAAGGTAGTTTGATTTTTATTGAAAAACAATTTTTTAACAGCTAAGTAACTTTGCTAGTAAATGATATACTAATAGATTAGGATGTACATTTTTAGTATATTGCATTTTTAAAACTTGGAGAACTCAACTTATGCAAAACCAAAAAGATACTTGTATAAAAACAGCACTTTTAGTACTGTTTTTAGTTTTTGCATCTAACATTCTTTTTTCTCAATCAGAAATTCCAAAAAAGCCTTCGTTTATTCCTCCAATTATAGATAGTACCAATACATTATCTGTTTATGAAAAGCAGTTGCTATTTAGCAAGTTGAAAAAATATAATGATACTACTTCTACAGAGTTATTCGTAATGATTCAACCAACTACTTTTGGAGAAAGTATTGCGAGATATGCTACCGATTTAGGTCATAAATGGGAAATAGGTCAGAAAGGAAAAGACAATGGTATTATTTTATTAATAGCGAAAGATGATAGAAAAGTAACCATTCAGACAGGTTATGGAGTTGAGCATTTATTAACAGATGCATTATCACGAAGAATTATTGAAAACATTATAACTCCAGAATTTAAAAAAGGCAATTTTTATGGAGGTGTTGATAGAGCTACATCAGCTATTATGCAAATAATGAATGGAGAATATAAAGGAAATCCTAAAAGCAGAAATGAAGGAGGTGGAATTCCTATATTCTTTATTTTTCTTTTCTTTTTTATTCTCATGATCATTTTATCGAATCGAAATCGCGGTAATAGAGGCGGTGGCAGAAGATATTACAGAGATAATGATGCCGCAAGATCTATTTTAGAAGCCATTATTTTAAGTAAATCGGGTCGTGGTGGTTTTGGCGGCGGTGGCGGTTTTGGAGGAAGTTCAAGTGGCGGATTTGGTGGTGGCGGTTTCGGAGGTTTTGGCGGCGGCGGCGGCTTCGGTGGCGGCGGTGCTTCTGGAGGCTGGTAAGTCAGAATGAAACCTTATCTTTTAATTCTTAGCGTAGCCTAAGATGCTGTTATCCTCAAATTACGTGTCAAAAGAATTGCTGTCAACAAGTTTATGAAAATTTAGACTATAAAAGATTTGTAAGTGCTATTGCTTTAGTTGACCCTATTTCAAATGAAAGTTGAGGTTTTGATGCAACCCCTGATTTTACCTAGCAAACTAAAATTTTGTAAAAATCTTTAAATGCTAAAGAATTTACTGAAACAGTTGGTTATTTGATCAATAATCAAAATAAAAGAGCATTGTTTATTCTAGATATTGATAAATGGAATAAAAACATTATTGAATTTATAAAAAGAGTCGATGTAGTATTATTAGACGCTACTTTCTTTAAGGATGGCGAAATTATCGAGTTGAATTAACCTTTTAACTTGACTCTTAAAATATAAGTATTAGCAGTTATAAAAAGCTCGGTTTTATCTTTATTAAAAGCACAATTAGAAGTGTGCTGCTCTGTATTGATCGTTCCCAAATGTTCACCTTCAGAAGAAAAAACCAAAACGCCACCTGGTCCTGTAGCAAATACATTTCCTCGATGATCAACTTTTAATCCGTCTGGTAATCCTTTTTTTGAAGCAACCATATGAGTGACATTAAAAAACTGTTCACCTTGATTAAAATTACCTTCTTCATCTATATGATAAACTGCCCAAAATGCTTTTTTAGGATCTGAATTAGCAACATAGCATTTTGTGAAATTTTGATTAAAAACAATACCATTAGGTTTTGTTAAACTATCGACCATTACACTAAGATTTCCTTGTGTATCTAACTTGTAGACACCGTTGAATGAAATTTCTTTATCCTCAGATGCGTCTAAACCTTGTAACCCGTAAGGAGGGTCTGTAAAATAAAGATTACCCTTATCATCATACACGGCATCATTAGGGCTGTTTAGTTTTTTACCTTTATAATTATCAGTTACTGTAATAAATTCAGACTTCGGGTAGTCTAATGAGGCGTTCATTCTCGCTACTCTGCGATCACCATGTTGGCATAAAACAAGATTTCCATCTTTATCTAAAAGCAATCCGTTAGAACCGGGTTCGTTGCTAGAACTCGTGGTGTCGCCCGTATAACCAGAAGGTTTTAAATATACTTGTGTATCTTCACCTTCTTTCCAACTGTAAATAGTATTTTGTGGTACGTCAGGCCATAGTAACTGCTGTTGTTTTTCTAACCATAGTGGTCTTTCAGACCAATCAAACCCTTTTGCTATTATTTCAATTTTAGTATTTGATTCAATCAATTCATCAAGTTTTAGGCTCAATCGTTCAATTGTACCTAATGTTTTGTATGTAGCTTTTTGAGCTACGATTTCCTGTTTTTCTTTTTTATCCTGTTTACAGGAGATAATAATAGAAATTAGCAATACTACAATAAGTAAAGGCTTTTTTTTCATACTATTTCTTCCTAAAATAAATAACAATAGGTACACCGTTAAAATTAAAATGTTCGCGAAGTTTATTTTCTACAAAACGCTTGTATGGGTCTTTAATATACTGGGGTAGGTTGGCAAAAAAAGCAAACTGAGGGGTTGGTGTTGGTAACTGTGTACAGAACTTTATTTTAACATATTTTCCTTTATAAGCTGGAGGTGGATTATGCTTAATAATGTCTAACATGGTATCATTTAATTTGCTTGTAGAGATTCTATTCGTTCTATTCTTATGAACTTCGACTGCGGTTTCAATAGCTTTAAAAATTCGTTGCTTCGTCAATGCTGAAATAAACAAGATAGGTACATCTGTAAAAGGTGCAATTTCTCTTCTTATTTTAGCTTCAAAATCTTTAGAAGTCTGATGATCTTTTTCTACCAGATCCCATTTATTAACGAGAATTACAATTCCTTTTTTATTTTTTTCTGCTAACCAAAAGATATTCTGATCTTGCCCCTCAAACCCGCGAGTGGCATCTAAAACTAAAATGGTAACATCACAATGTTCGATAGCACGAACTGAGCGCATTACAGAATAGAATTCTAGATCTTCTTTCACTTTAGCTTTTCTACGAATCCCAGCAGTGTCAACTAAATTAAATTCAAAACCAAAGCGATTATATTTAGTGTCAATAGCATCTCGTGTAGTTCCGGCAATATCTGTTACAATATAACGATCTTCACCAATAAGCGCATTAATAAAAGAAGATTTTCCTGCATTGGGGCGACCTACAACAGCAAAGCGTGGTAATTCATCTGTAATTTTCTCTTCTTTTTCTGGTAAAGCTTCTATGAGTGCATCTAATAAATCTCCTGTGCCACTACCATTGATACTCGCAATTGGATAGTAGTCACCTAATCCTAAAGAATAGAATTCTACTGCATCTTCGCGGCGTTTATTATTGTCAACTTTATTAATAGCTAAAAGCACAGGTTTTTTAGCTTTTCTAAGTAATTGTGCAACATCTTCATCCATACCTGTCACACCAGATTCTACATCTACCATAAAAATGATAGCATCAGCTTCATCAATTGCAAGTTCTACTTGTTTATCAATTTCAGCTTCAAAAATATCATCAGAGCCTACTACATATCCACCAGTATCTATTACTGTAAATTCTCTACCATTCCATTCAGACTTACCATAATGACGATCACGGGTAACACCACTTACAGCATCTACAATTGCTTCGCGACGCTGAATTAAGCGATTAAAAAAGGTAGATTTTCCTACATTAGGCCTACCCACTACAGCTACTATGTTTCCCATATTGACTTATAATTGGTGCAAAGATAATTTATTAGAGATAGATTTGATAACTTTATGATGTAAATGAATCTATCTCAGAATAATGGAATTGTCGTCTTTTGATAATCAATTAAACAAGATTTTATTAAAACCAAGATTCACTCTTGAGTATAGTGAGTCTAAAGAAGCTATTCTTAAGAAATTTAGCGTAGTTTTTAAAGAGAATTTAAAAGGCTTTAGAGGTAAAATAGTTGGAGGTCATGTGGTAATTGATGTACCGAAGCAAGAAGAACATCTTTGGTCTCCTCAATTACAACTAGAAATTGAAGAGAAAGAAAATAATAGATCTTTTATAAAAGGTTTATTTGGACCTAAACCTACGTTATGGACGCTCTTTATGTTTGTCCATTTCGGAGTAGCTTTGGCTTTTGCAATTTTTGCAACGATGCTTTTTACAGATATAAGTCTAAAGCAAGATTATTCATTATCCTTATTATTAACAATTTTGATGCCTGTATTATGGATACTTTTTTACCTCTTTGGAAGATGGGGAAAAAAGAAAGGGCATGAACAGATGGTAGCATTAGATGGTTTTATGAAAAGCGTTTTAAGAGCTTAAAAATAAGCTGCCATTTCTTGCTGCAATGCTAAGGCCTTTTCTTGCGCTTTTTTGGCAAAATCTTTTGTATTAGAAGCATAAATTATTCCCCGAGAAGAATTTACAAGCAACCCAATATCATTATTGAGTCCGTATTTACAGACATCTTCTAATTTTCCGCCTTGAGCGCCAACACCTGGTACTAAAAGAAAATGGTCGGGTATTATCTTACGAATTTCAGCAAAATATTTGGGTCGGGTAGCACCCACTACATACATAAGCTGATTCGAATTTTTCCAGTCTAGTGATTTTCGTAATACCTTTTTATACAGTGCTTCATTCTCAATTTGTAATGTTTGAAAATCAAGTCCACCAGCATTAGAGGTTAAGGCTAACATAATGGTAAACTTATGTTCAAAGGCTAAAAAAGGCTCTACAGAATCCCTTCCCATGTAAGGAGCTACGGTTATAGAATCAAAATTTAAATCTTCAAAGAACGCTTTTGCATAACGCGTTGACGTATTACCAATATCGCCTCGCTTTGCATCAGCTATGGTAAAAATTTCGGGATGCTTATTGTTTAAGTATTCAATAGTTCTTTGTAATGATTGCCAACCTTTAATACCATACGCTTCATAAAACGCTGTATTTGGTTTGTAAGCAACAGTTAAATGATGTGTAGCGTCGATAATTTGTTTATTGAACTCAAAAATAGGATCTTCATGTTCAAGTAAGTGCGAAGGTATTTTTTCGAGATCTACATCTAAACCAATACATAGAAAAGATTGCTTTTTTTTTATCTGATCAACAAGGTCTTGCTTGGTCATTTAATAGGCTAAAATAGTTAAGCAAAAGTAAAGAATTTATTTCTGTAAAATTACTATTGTGCTTTTTGTTTCTCTATATTTACAAAAAAATAAGCCAACTTGTTCAGCTATATTTTAAACAAATCTTTTTACGGTTTTCTTACGCTTTTTGGTGTAGTCACGGTTATTTTCTTTTTGTTTACTGTGCTTCCTGGTGACCCTGCTAGAATGATGCTTGATCAACGTGAGGATAGCGAACAACTGCTGGCGGTTAAAAAAAAATATGGTTTTGACAAACCCATTTTTACCCAGTACGTGTATTATCTGAATGATCTTTTACCAATTTCTATCCATTCTAAGAATACAGATGACTACACATATTTAGATAAAGGTAAATATAGTTTTAAAAAGCTTTTTTCTATTGGTAACAAAACATGGGTTCTTAAATGGCCATATTTACGAGAATCTTTTCAGAAAAATGGTAAGACGGTCGCTTCAGTTATTGGTGAAACATTACCAAATACCTTTGTATTAGCAGTTTCGGCCATCACTATTGCAATAAGTATCGGAATTATTTTTGGGGTGCTTTCAGCCATTTTTAAAGATACTTTTTTTGATAGATTAATTTCTGTAATTAGTACACTAGGTATGAGTGTGCCTTCCTTTTTTTCAGCAATTATTTTTGCATGGTTTTTCGGTTTTGTATTGCATAAATACACGAACTTGAATATGACAGGTAGTTTGTATGAAGTGGATGATTTTGGTGATGGGAAATACATCGTTTGGAAAAATTTAGTATTACCAGCAATTGTTTTAGGCATACGGCCGCTTGCAGTTGTTATTCAGCTAATGCGGAATTCATTGTTAGAAGTGATGAATCAAGATTATATACGTACGGCGAAAGCAAAAGGGTTAACAATGGTAAAAATTGTTAGAAAACACGCATTGAAAAATGCTTTAAATCCGGTGATCACGGCTATTTCAGGTTGGTTTGCGTCTATGTTGGCGGGAGCAGTATTTGTTGAATATATATTTAATTGGAACGGTCTTGGCAAAGAAATCGTTAATGCTTTAAATACCTTAGATTTACCCATTATTATAGGAAGCGTACTTGTTATTGCTACCATGTTTATAATTATCAATATTTTTGTGGATGTCATTTATGGATGGCTAGATCCACGTGTAAAACTTAACTAAAATTATGAGAAAAAAAATTGTTGCTGGTAATTGGAAAATGAATTTAACGAAAGATGCCTCCTTAACGTTGGTTGATGAAATTAGTAATGGATTGGGAAGCCTTGATGAAAATATACGGGTTGTAGTAGCTCCGCCATATATCAATATTCCTTATGTGCAAGACACATTAAATAGAAATAATACTATTGAAGTTGCAGCTCAGAATATGCACTTTGCAGAAAGCGGTGCTTACACAGGTGAAGTTGCAGCTGATATGTTACAAGTTATTGGAATACATACCGTTATTCTGGGTCATTCTGAACGCCGTGAATATTTTAAAGAAGACGCACAGTTACTAGCGAGAAAGGTTGAACAGGCGTTAGAACATAAAATGGAAGTGATCTTTTGTTTTGGTGAAAAATTAGAAGATAGAAAATCTGGGAATCATTTTGATATTGTAAAAGAGCAGTTACAAGATTCATTGTTTCATCTAAATGCTATTGATTGGGATAAAATTATTTTAGCATATGAGCCTGTTTGGGCGATTGGTACAGGTGAGACCGCCACCCCAGAACAAGCACAAGAAATGCATGCATTTATTCGTAAGCTTATAGAAGATCAATATGATGATGAGGTGGCTGATCGTGTTTCGATTTTATATGGTGGGAGTGTAAAACCAGGCAATGCAAAAGAAATTTTCTCAAAACCAGATGTAGATGGTGGTTTAATAGGAGGTGCTTCACTAAAAGCGGAAGATTTTTTAGCGATTATTAACGCTATTTAATTGGAAACCTTAAGAAATTAGACTAATAAATGTCAAGTACTTACATCGCGTATCACTTTGCTATATTTCCAAAAGAACCCGCAACAGAAATTCTCATTGCTGAATTGGGACAAGTTGGTTTTGAAAGTTTTGTAGAAACTAAAAATGGAGTTACTGCCTATATACAAAAACAAGATGTACAAGAAAATATTCTAGATAATATTTTTATTCTTAAAAGTGAGGAGTTTAATATCTCATTTATAAAAGAAGAAATAACTCAAGTAAATTGGAACAGTGAGTGGGAGAAAAACTTTCAACCCATTCAAGTTGATAATCTGGTAAGTATTCGAGCGCCTTTTCATGAAAACCCAAAGCTAAAATATGACATTGTCATAGAGCCCAAAATGAGCTTTGGCACTGGGCATCATGAAACGACACATATGATGGTGCAGCACCTTATCGATTTAGAGTTGCAAGATAAAAAGGTATTAGATATGGGGTGTGGTACAGGTATCTTAGCAATCTTCGCTGAGATGAAAGGTGCTAAAGCCATTGATGCTGTAGATATTGATCATTGGTGCTATGAAAATTCATTAGAGAATTGCGAAAGAAATAAGTGCACAACTGTTGTAGTATATCAAGGTGACGCATCCTTATTGTTGAATAAGCGATATGATGTTATTATTGCAAATATTAATAGAAATATTCTGTTAACAGACATAAAAATATATAGTAACTGTTTAAATAAAAACGGAACCTTACTTCTCAGCGGATTTTACCAAGAGGATATTCCTCTTATTGATAAAGAAGCTTCAAAATATAACCTAGTTCTCGATAAAATTATTGAGCGAAATAATTGGGTAGCGCTTAAGTATATTTCTAACGAACATTTATTTTAAAATTTAACTCATAGTTTTTGTATATATTAAAAAACATTCATTTTTGATTATTGTATTTTATACTTTTAGATAACGATATTTAATCATAAAATCTGTTAAAAAATTAACAGATAATTAAATTTTGTTAGAAAAAATTAATTTTTTAAAACTAACAAATGTTTGTTAGTATCTTGAGCAACGAATAATCAAAATCAAATTAACATTATGAAAAAACTGAATTTTTTTAGTATTACAGTTGTAGTACTTATGATGTTTGCATCTTGTCAAAAAGAAGACGAAGTAGTTCTTCCAGAGCAATCTGTACAAGAAAAATATCCAGAACTTGTAAAAGCTTTGGAAGCAAATTATTTTAACCCTATTAATTTAGAGGAAATAGATTTTGTATTACCAAATGGTGATATACAAAAGTTGTTTAAGGTAGAAGAAGACTTAATGTTTACCAAAGAACAAATATTGAACATGGATTCTGGAGACGGAATTACGACTAAACAATATAGAACTAATAATTTAGTCTCTCTTAGAACCATTAATGTTATTGGTTACACAGGTGGTGGCGGATTTGGCCTTTCAAGAGGTGAACAAACAGGATTGCAATGGGCGATTAATAATTATAATAGATTAGGGTTAGATATTCGTTTTAATCTTACTTTTGGAACAAATTATCAACCTCAAGATATAGTTGTTTACCATAATCCATCTAGAAGTTCATTTGGAGGTGAAGCTGGTTTCCCAAGTAACGGAAGACCATTTAAATGGGTGCAAGTATATGGTACGGCAGGTTCTGATAATAATACCTTGGAACATCTAATGGCTCATGAGATCGGACATTGTGTTGGTTTACGTCATACAGATTGGTTTAGTCGTCAAAGTTGTAGGCAATCTGGAGAGCCTGCTCAGCCAGATGGTGCAATACATATACCAGGTACACCTACAGGATACGATTCTACATCTATTATGCTTGCTTGTATAAGATCTGGTACTGATGGAGAATTTAATAATAATGATATTACTGCCTTGCGCTATTTATACTAAAAAAGTATATGAATACTATTCATAACAATTAGTTAGGTTAATATCAGTAAAATTAATTCATGCATTGAAGAGGTGTAACCGTTGGTTGCACCTCTATTTGTATATGATTATTTATTAAATTTGTACAAATAAGTAGTTTTTGAGTACAAGAGAAAAATACCAAGAAGAAGTTGATGTCCTAGAAAAGGAAGTAAACTTACATGAGATTATTTTATTTAATGATGATGTCAACACGTTTGATTTTGTAATCGAATCTTTAATTGATGTTTGCGATCATACACCAGAACAAGCTGAACAATGTACAATTTTAGTGCATTATAAAGGCAAATGCGCTGTTAAAACAGGTGAATATGATGAGTTAAAACCACGTTGCACACGTCTTTTAACATTAGGTTTATCTGCTGAAATCGTTTAAGGCATTAAAATTTACATAAAAATTTGTTTTTAGGTTGGTAAAAACTCTTTCCTATTTTTATATATTTTTCATCAAAAAACATTAAAAATTACATATTTTTCAATAATTATCCCTTTAAAGGAATTTATTTTAAGATTATTTAAAAAATAATTCAAAAAAGAGTAGCTTTGCATCTGTTAATTTAACCAATATAATAAAGTATGGCATTCGATATAGATATGATTAAAAACGCCTATAAAATAATGGGCGAGCGTATTGAAAAAGCAAGAGAAATTACAGGCAAACCATTAACCTTATCTGAAAAGATTTTATACTCTCATCTTTCACAAGGTATGCCGACGGAATCTTATCAAAGAGGTAAATCGTATGTCGATTTTGCACCTGACAGAATTGCATTGCAAGATGCTACTGCGCAAATGGCGCTATTGCAGTTTATGCAAGCAGGTAAGAAAAAAGTTGCTGTACCAACTACTACACATTGTGATCATTTAATACAGGCAAAAATTGGCGCTAAAAAAGATTTACAAAACGCCTTAAATACGAGTAACGAAGTTTTTAATTTTTTAGAATCTGTCTCTAAGAAGTATGGTTTAGGATTTTGGAAACCGGGTGCAGGTATTATTCATCAGGTGGTTTTAGAAAACTATGCATTTCCAGGAGGGATGATGATTGGTACAGATTCACATACGGTTAATGCGGGTGGATTAGGGATGGTGGCCATAGGTGTTGGTGGTGCAGATGCAGTTGATGTGATGGCCGGGATGCCTTGGGAATTAAAATTTCCAAAATTAATAGGTGTTAAATTAACAGGTAGATTATCAGGTTGGACAGCTCCTAAAGATGTTATTTTAAAAGTAGCGGGTATTCTAACCGTAAAAGGTGGTACAGGTGCTATAGTAGAGTATTTTGGTGAAGGCGCTAAAAGCATGTCTTGTACTGGTAAAGGTACCATCTGTAATATGGGTGCAGAAATTGGTGCAACTACATCTACGTTTGGATATGATGAATCTATGGAACGTTACCTCAGAGCAACCGATAGAGATGATGTAGCAGATGCAGCGAACCAAGTAAAGGAGCATTTAACAGGTGATGACGAGGTATATGCTAATCCAGAACAGTATTTCGATCAGGTTATTGAAATCAATTTATCTGAATTGAAACCACATTTAAATGGTCCATTTACTCCAGATCTCGCTACGCATGCTGGTAGAGAAATGACTGAAAAAGCAAAAGACAATAACTGGCCTTTAGAGGTAGAATGGGGCCTTATAGGTTCTTGTACCAATTCTTCGTATGAGGATTTATCTCGGGCCGCTTCTATTGCGCAACAAGCAATTGATAAAGGTTTAGAAACCAAAGCAAAATTTGGTATTAATCCAGGTTCTGAGCAAGTACGTTTTACTGCTGAAAGAGACGGCTTATTACAAAAATTTGAAGATTTAGATGCTACTATTTTCACCAATGCTTGTGGACCCTGTATTGGGCAATGGGCGCGCTACAGTGATCCTAAGAATGCACCTAAAAATAGCATAGTACATTCTTTCAATAGAAATTTTGCGAAAAGAGCTGATGGGAATCCCAATACTCATGCTTTCGTAACTTCTCCTGAATTAGTAGCTGCAATTGCAATTGCAGGAAGATTAGATTTTAATCCGGTTACTGATACCTTAGTTAATAAAAATGGAGAGGAAGTAAAATTAGATGAGCCTACAGGATGGGAATTGCCGCCTAATGGATTTGATGTAAAAGATGCTGGTTTTATTGCGCCTCCAGAAGACGGCTCTGGTATTGAAATAGCTGTAAACCCTGAATCTAAGCGGTTACAGTTGTTAACACCTTTTACACCTATTGGAGATAGTGTTAATAATGCCAAGTTGTTAATTAAAGCCAAAGGAAAATGTACTACAGATCATATTTCTATGGCAGGGCCTTGGTTGCGTTTTAGAGGGCATTTAGATAATATCGCTGACAATACATTAACTGGAGCCGTAAATGCATTTAACGATAAGACCGACACGGTTAAGAATCAGTTGACTGGTGAGTATGGGTCGGTTCCTGCAACACAGAGAGCTTATAAAGCGGCTGGTGTTCCAACCATTGTTGTGGGTGATCATAATTACGGTGAGGGTTCTTCCCGAGAGCATGCTGCTATGCAACCTCGCCATTTAGGTGTGGTAGCAGTTTTAGTAAAATCATTTGCTAGAATTCATGAAACGAATTTAAAAAAGCAAGGAATGTTAGGGCTAACGTTTGCAAATGAGTCTGATTATGACAAGATTCTAGAAAATGACTCGTTTGATTTTGTTGATCTAAATGAATTTGCTCCTGGTAAACCCTTAACTATTCTTGTAAAGCACGAAGATGGATCTCAAGATACTATTTTGGCAAATCATACCTATAATGCTGGTCAGATAGATTGGTTTAAGCATGGTTCTGCATTAAACCTAATTAAAAAGGAGAATGCTGCTTAGATAAATAAAAAGTTAGATATTGACTAGTCCTAAATAATCGATACAGATTAATAAAGATTAAATTTAATATTTAAATCTGGTTGAAGCTAGCTTCAACCAGATTTTTTGATTTATAAGTTTTCATTTCAATATGACTTTGCAAGTGCATTTGTTTTGGTGTCATCATGTGATTGGATAAATGTGGTCTTAGATCATTGTAAATGGCTACTGCTTGCTTGACTAATTGACATCTTATTTCATTTGTAATATTGGGTTTAGCAACATCGAACTCTTGTTTTAAAATACCATTGACTCTTTCTGCAACCGCGTTTTCATATGGATCATATTTTTCTGTCATACTTGATTTGATGGAGTTTTTAGATAATAATTCTTGATACTCGTTTGAGCAGTATTGTAAGCCTCTATCTGAATGGTGTATCAACGGTAAGTCCTTATTGGTTCTATTACACAACGCCATCTCTAGAGCTTGTACACTACCATCCACAGCAAGACTTTCAGAGACATTATATCCCATAATCTTTTTTGAATAAGCATCAGTGACTAAAGCTAGATAGCATGGGTTGCTTCTAGTGCCCAAATACGTAATATCACTAACCCATACTTGCTCTGGCCTATCAATCTTCATAGTAGTAACAATGTTTTTGTGTTTTCTGAAGCGATGATGAGAGTTTGTAGTGATCTGGTACGCTCTTTTTGGTTTTATAAGCATGTGGTTGGCTTTTAATATTCTAAAAAGCTTATCTCTGCCCACTTTCAATAAACAAAGCTCATGCCTTAAAATATAATACAACTTTCTGGCACCTAACTTAGGCATAGCAGCACGTACTGATTGCACTAAAGCTATTACTTGCTTTACCACAGATTGTTTATGATGCCTTGATTTAATGGCCCGATAGTAAACCTGTCTATCTAGCCCGAGTAAGTTACAGGTAGAAACTATTGTTTCTTTTTGCTCTTTTTGGAAGCGTTCAATAACTCGGGCGTATAATTTTTTCTGATAGCAATGTCATATTCCTTCTCTGCCATCTCAACTAGCATATCAAAGATGATAACTTTCTTGTCTGCACGCTCTGCCAGATGCTCTGCACGAGCTTTTTGCTTTTCTAGAAGCTTCACTTTTGTCTCTAGTTCCTTAATTCTTTGTTCTGGTGTTTTTGACACTGTAGTTAAAGGTAAATCGTTCCAGTCAAAGGTACCATATTTACGCAACCAATTAGTAATGGTCGAACGCGCTTGAATACCGTACTTTAAATGTGCGGATAATCGGTCTAAACGACCCGATTCGATTTCTTCTACAACTTGAAGCTTAAAAGAAAGCGAGTAGTCTTTTTGGGTTCTTTTGGAATAACCCGATTTTGTGGTATTTTTCATTACACTAAAAAATTAGTGTATCGATATTTCAGGACGGGACATATCAATCAATATAAAAACCTCCTAAATTTTTAGGAGGTTTTTATATTTGGTAATGCTTTATAAAAAAATAACTCCCAAACAAAATTATGTTAAGGAGTTATTCTGGCATGTATAGGGTAATTTGTTAATTAGGCTAGCTTACTTTTAGCTTCTATAATCTTACCATCTATAATGTTTAACTTTTTTCCAGCAGGCAATCTAACTATTTTCCCTTTGTAGTTAAAACTAAGTTCACCTTCTTTACAGATAATTTCAAAATTATTAGCACGTTGTTTTACACTAAACTTAGTACCTACTAAATCTTCAATTTTACCAGACCATGTTACTACTTCAAATGTAGAACCTTCTTTTACTTCAAAATCAGCTTCACCTACAAGATTTACAACTCTATTGTTTTTGAAATTAGATTTTTCATATTGTAACTGTGAAGAACTATTCAAAGCTACTAATGAAGCGTCTGGTAACGTAACAGTTTTTTGATTTTCTGCTGTCGTAACGGTTTTAGTACTTCCGTAAAACGGACCAAAATAAACACCTAAACCGACTAAAAACACCGCAGCAATTTGCATCAATGGTTTTAATGTATTAAACATAGGGATAGTTTTTGTTTCTGAATTGTTTGTTGTATTTGTTGATGATACTCTTTTCTTAGCAAGAATATCGTTTAGCTTCGCATATTCAGACTTTACATCATACGATTCGTCTTTAAATAGCTTAGCAGCATTAGATATTCTTATATACGAGTTAGATTCAGGTAACTTTTTAAAAGCTCCCATTTCTGAAGCTGTTAACTCTTCACTCAACCATTTTTGTATTAACGCTCTCTTTTCCATAAAATTAAATTCTATATGTATAGAACAACCTTGTTGTGAAACTTCCTACCTTGCGAATATAGAAATTTTTAAGTTGTTATATTTTGGTTTATATATATAGAACATTTCACTTTAAATTTTTCCTACTTTAAATACCATCTATTTCTTGTCTCAGCTTTTCTAAAGCACCGTAAATACGTTTCTCTACGGCTTTTCTAGAGATTCCTAAAATTTCGGCAATCTCTTTATGTCGTTTTCCTTCAGTCTTATTCATTAAAAAAGCTACACGTTGTCCTTCCGTTAGCTTAGCCAAAGCATTTTGAAACTTTTGCATGAACTCTGATTCTTCCATTTTATATTCTGGATTTTCATGCGTATAATCTTTATTTGGTTTGCTTTGTTGATATTTTAAAACTACCTTTTGATGCTTTACTTCATTTAACATCATATTATTTGCAGTAGTAAATAAAAAAGACTTTACTTTTTCTGGAGTTACTTTTTTGCAATTATCCCATAACTTTATAAATGCCTCTTGAACCTTATCTTTAGGGTTCAAATTCTCACCATAACGATATCTTAAAAAGTTAAAAAGGTCTGTTGAGTAGGTTTCAAACATTTTAGAGTATATGTGTTCTTTACACACATCAGTATCTAGTGATCTGACCATATTTTATAGGTTAGCTTCTGGGTAATTAGGGTTAAATTAATAAATAGTATCTAAAATACATATTATTAATAGTAATACACAATTTAAAAACTATGCTTGTTGTGGTTTATAATAATTATAAAACACTGATGATTATAACTGTTTTAGCAACTATTTATTGCGTCAAAAATATAAAAAAACAAGCAAACTAAAAAGCTAGAAGCTTGAAATAGAAATATTTTCATTATGGCTAGGTAGGAATTTTCTGTCTTGGGTTGTTGTGTATTTACTCGAGCTAGCTTTAGTTTAAAGTTGAAGAGTGTGAAATTTAAAACGTAATGTTATGAAGCTAGATATAAATAGTATTGGCATAAAAAAAATTAACCGAATTATACTTCTTATGATGTCAGTATTCATATTTACATATTGTAATACCTCAGAAGATGAGGTACTTCTAGTAGAAGATACGGGGTATATTACAAAACAATCGAGTCTCGCGCTATTAATTAAAAATGCTGTTTCAGAGAATCAATCAGGCAATTCTTGTGTTATATATAAGTATCCTTTTAATTTTATAGTAAAAAAGCCTTCTGATACTAGTTATAAAGTTATGAGAGTAGTATCTGATGACGATCTCAAACATTTTTTTAATAGTTTAACTACGCAGGATAGATTGAAAATAGATTTTCCTATGTCTTTAATAGATGTTGACTTAGAAGAAACGGTGATCTCATCGCTAGAAGAATTAGAAAATACTTTAGAAATGGCCACAGACGCATGTGCTGGTAGTACTGAATATGAGTATTGTCATTCAAACAATAAAAAAGTATATGTATGTCATAATGGTACTACTATTTGTGTAAGTATTAATGCTATAAACGCTCACCTAGATCACGGGGATATTTTAGGACAATGTTCTGGTAGTTAATTAGTGTGATAAATAGCAGATAAAAATCCTTCAATTTAAAATACTGAAAATCAAACAATTATAAAATATAATATAAAAAAATTATTTTTAAGGTAGGAACTTTTTATGTCCTGTTGTTTTATTAGTGAAAGTCATTAATAGCAATTTAAAAAGCTACCTAATAACGATCAAATAACAAGTTCAAACTGACATATTTTAGTTTTAAAAGATTCACTAAATAATAAGTGAAACATAAAGTAAACTCACGTGCTGGGTCCCTAAAAAGAAACATTTATTGAATCATTTTTATATCTTTTAAAACTTATATTATATAAAAATTAGTTTCTGTTAGTTTCATTTTGATGAAGGGAAAATTGCTGTGAATTAATTTAGGTAAGCTGCCTATAGATTAGCTTCTTTAGGTAGCTTTTTTTAAAGTCGAAAAAACAAATCCTTTCTCCCTTTACTTTAGAATCAAGTATAAAATTCCAATTCATGATAAGTAAAAAGCGCTATCTGTGTTATACAGGTAGCGCTTTTTCGGTTTTAAGTGAAGCTATTTGTCTTTCTGTATTTGATATTTTAATTAAAACACCCCCCTTAAAATACAGAAATAACACCTCAATTATATTTTGTATATGTTTTCTTTGGTAAGCTATAAATCTTATTCCTTATTAAATGGAAAGAATATCTACTATAAACCTTATTTTACTTATAAGTTTTGTTATTAGTTTGTGTTGTGCTAATCCGAAATTAGATACAGTTGAAAGAAAAGCAAATAACTTAGACCCTGTTGAGTCTGTTCCTGAATGGCTAAAATTGAACGTAGATGAAGCTCTACCATTAGATGAACTGAATATTTGGGTGCCTACTAACAATTTTCAAACGTCATCCCTTATTAAAGTACCTAGATTTCCACGCAAGTTTTCTGATGACGAGTTAAAAAAAAATAGAGCCCTTGAAAGTTTCAACATTAAACCTTTAACAGAGGATATAGTACTCAAGATTTCTGGAGTTAGGAATGAGCAAATTTCATCTCAAATTGCTATTGCCGCTAAAGAAGATATCACTGATCTGGAGCTTACAATTGAAAACCTCAAAACTAACGAGGGACATTTTTTTGACAAGAAAAATATACAAGTAAGATTTGTAAAATATGTACCCGTAGAAAGAGCTAGAAGTGAATATGTTTGGTCACCAAAGTATGAAGAAATTATAGGTGAAGAAGTGTCGGGAAATATGAACCCAAATCTTGTGGCTGATCCACTTATAGAAATTGATAAAATAAGTGTCCCTGCTTACAGAGCACAACCAATTTGGATAACCTTTAATATTCCAAAAGATATTAAACCCTCAGCGTACAAAGGCAAATTAAAAATTAAAACCAAAGAATTTGGTGTCAAAGAGTATAATTTGATTGTACAGGTTGATGATTTTCAATTACCAGATTATAATAATTATAAATTTCATTTAGATCTTTGGATAAACCCTAGTGCTATCGCTAAATATTATAAAATACCTCATTGGTCTGGAGAGCATTGGGACTTAATAGCTGAATATCTAAAAGATTATGCATCAAGGGGTGGAAAGAATATTACTACAACTATAACGCATGAACCATGGCATAAACCATGGATAAATAATACTACCAGATCTCAAATTGAATTTGGATATGAAAGTATGGTCAAGTGGATCAAAGATGAGAATGGAATTTGGAAATTCGATTACAGCGTATTTGATAAATATGTTGAACTGGCTAAGCAAGTGGGCATTAGGGAAAATATCAATGCCTATTCATTGACCCCATTTCATACAGATCAAAAAATCACTTATTGGAACGAAGAAAACAATAGGGTCGAAGAAGTTTATTTGAATGTCAATGACCCAGATTACGCACATATTTGGGAAGTTTTTTTAGAGGATTTTCAGAACCACCTTACTCAAAAGGGATGGTATGAGGAAACGTATCTAGGGTTTGACGAAAAACCAAAGGAAATACTGGACAAATTAATGGAAATTATCAAAGAAGCCTCACCTGGATTTTTAGATAGAATTGTTGTGGCAGGTCATCCAGAGGCGACGGAGTATGCGCAAAATCTGTCTATTTCGTACATGTTTTATCCTCGACAACCCTTAGAGAGCAAAGCTGCGGTTCCAGTAATTCCGACAATAGAAAAACGGAAAAAGGAAGGCAAGACTACAACATTCTATTTATGTGCAGAACCTGCACATCCAAACTCATTAACTTTTTCGCCTGCAATAGAGTCAAGAATGATTCCTTGGCTTGCTCTTAAATATGGAGCAGATGGATATTTGAGGTGGGCTTACAATAATTGGACTTCAGATCCTTTCAACAACCCCGTTTTTCTTCATACGCAAGGAGATGATTATCAAATTTACCCAGGAGAAGACGGACCTATATCCTCCATTCGATGGGAGCTTTTAAAAGAGGGAATTGAAGACTATGAATTATTTTCATTGGTCAAAGATAAAGGAGAAATAGCAGTTGATTCTCTTAACAAAGCCATAGAATTGGCAACTAGAAATCAAGACGGCAGATATAAAAATGTGATTGACTTAATAACTTCTAGGAAAATTCTTGTGGGCAAATATGATTAAAAAGATTTGTTTGTCAAAAAAAAGGGAAGAAGATCAAATACTATTTCCCAGATAGTATCTAGTAGTCGTTTTGAGATGCTTGGAGAGGGTGTTGAGGATTATGAAAAGTGAGTATACTAAAATCAACTCTCTAAATTCGTCGGGCTTCAATGATCAAGAAATTTTGAACCAATTGAATGATATTAATGCTAATTTTGTTAGCACAAGTAAAGCTGAGCAATTAGTCACAAATGCCTAATACCAGTTCTGATGCTAAATTACACAGTAGAAAAATGATGCGTTTTTCCTAACGTGAAAAGGCGTATTTTAATTGAGCCATTTAGAATTAGAAATGGTATAAAGTGCATTAATAAAATAACTATTCCAGATAGTATTACCTCAGGTATATATTTTTTAAAGATTAGTTCAAATTATAGAACTTATATGTATAAAATAATTAGACAGTAATTTAAGAAAGTTGAAAGAAATTAAAGCATACACTGTCAAAAGGATAAGTGATGGTAAATTGATTATTAATGGAAAAGCTGATAATCAAATATGGCATGAAGCAATTAGGTTGACAGATTTCATTTTGCCTTGGAATACGTCATTTCAATTGAAAACAGAATTTAGAGCATTATACGACGCTAAAAATTTCTTTTTCTATTTTAAGGCTTACGGCAATACAATTCATATAGAAAAAGCAGATGATAGTTTTCAAAGTATTAATGCTTCAGATAGGGTAGAATTATTTTTTAAAAAAGATAATAATTTAAACCCTTATTATTGTTTAGAGATTGATAGCCTGGGAAGATTAATGGATTTCAAGGCTCGTTTAGGTAGAGATTTTGATTTTGATTGGAATTGGCCTAAAGAAGCGATACAATTGAGGTCAAACATATCTCATGAGTCCTATACCGTTGAAGGTGCTATATCAATTAAATCCTTAAAACAATTATACTTAATTCAAGACGATAAACTTCAGGTAGGATTGTTTCGAGCAAAATACTTCAAAGTAGGAGCAATCTATCGGCCAGAGTGGGTGTCATGGATTGATCCTAAAACTGATAAACCTGATTTTCATGTCCCCGAATCATTTGGTATTCTGCAATTAGCGTAAAATTATTGAATCAAATAAGAATCAATATTTTCAGAATTAATAATATCTATAGATAAGAGTTTATCTTTAGGTATTGGTTTGTTAAACAAGAAGTGCTCGGCGAGATAAACAATACTCAAGTAGGTCTGTTGTTTGGGATTCTGATAAATTAAAAAATCAATTTTCCTATCCTTTAGATAGGTTATATTTTCTTCTAAAAGATCATATCCGATAACTTTAGTAGATTTGTTTTTTAAGTCTGCCAAAACCTGCACAACTTTATAAGATTTTGAAGTGGTAACAAAGATTCCGTCAGTTTTGAGGTTTGTGTTGAGGTAATTTGCAAGTGTTTTTTCAAAACCTAAGTTTTTAATATTTAGTGTAGTTATACTAGGTTTATTTTCCTCAAAATTGCCAAAATAACTTCTAAAACCCTTTTCTTTTCGTTGCATATGAATGGCATTATTAACGGCTTCTTCAATATGAATAATGGTCAATGAAGCATTTTTAGGTATTATTGACTGCATTAAACTTGCAGCCACCCTTCCACTTTTAAAAAGATCTTGGCCGACATAATTTTTAACCAATGTAGAATCAACTTGATCATTAAAGATGCTAACAAGTATGTTTTTTGCACGATACGCTTTTATTAGTTGCATTGATTGCTTATGAAAAAGAGGAGTCAATAACACGGCATCAGGACATAAGTCTAAAATAGTTTTATTTTTTTTTCGAAAAGAAGAAGTACTTGTTGGATTAAAGAAATAGGTTTCTACAGAGATGCCAAAAGATTTGAATTCAGTTATAGCTTGATGAATACCATCTACACAGGATTGCCAATAGCTATCTTGTTCTGGGTCAGGTAGTAAAGCACATATAGTATAAATCTTGCTATTCTTTAAGCTTCTAGCTAAAATATTTGGCTGATAATCAATCTCGCTGAGTACCTTATTGATAGCCTTCAAAGCCTTTTCAGAAACTTTTCCTCGGTTATGTAATACTCGGTCAACAGTTCCTTTTGAGACACCAGCAAGATTAGCAATATCCTTTATTCTATATTTTTTATTTTCCATTGTACCAACAAGCTTGAAGAAAATCAAATATATGTAATTAATTAGAAAAATGTGCTCGATACCATAAATTTAATGTGTTCGAGCACATTTTTTTATTTTTACTAGGTTTTAAAAATTTTCAGACTTATATTCGTAGCATAAAGATTTATATTTTGTAAAGATTTATTAAAATAAAACAAACATAAATAATTAATAATCAAATAGTTGAAAAATATTGTATCGAAAAATAAAATAATATCGATTGCTCCAGGAAGAACTTGTCTGTTTGGCGATCATCAAGACTATATTGGTTTACCCATAATAGCGTGTGCCATTAACCGGTATATCATGTTGGAAGCCGAGGAGAATAACAGTAATTTTTTCAATATAAAAAAACCCGATATTAATCAAGAAAGGGTTATATGTATTAAGGATGAAATTAATGTGGTAGAAAAAGGTGATCACCTTTTATCTGCTATAAAGGTTTTGCAAAGAAATGGTTGCATTCCAACCAAAGGGTATGATATAACTATAAAAGGGAATTTACCTATTAATGCAGGTACTTCAAGTTCATCGGCGGTAGTAGTTTCTTGGGTGAAGTTTTTGTTAGAGGCATTTGGTTCTAATCAAATAGTTACACCAGAGTTTGTTTCACAATTGGCTTATGAAGCTGAAGTAGTTGAGCATGGATCGCCTGGAGGTAAAATGGACCAATATAGTATCGGATTAGGCAATGTCTTATACTTGGAGACTGGAAATGACCTTAGATATGAGGTTATTGATAAATCCATTAAAGGTTTAATAATAGGAGAGTCAGGAATTCCAAAAAAGACCATTGGTGTACTCCAGGAATTAAAAGAAAAAGCTTGGCTGGCAATTCATAAAGTCAAAGAAACTCATAAAGATTTTGATATTAGGAAAGCCAAAAAAAGTGATTTGAACAATCTGCTTAACCGTTTACCAGACAGACTTGAACCTTACTTATATGCAGCTATATCAAATCACGATATTACACAAAGGGCATTGAAAGAATTAAGAAAAGAGCATTTAGATTATGTGGAAATAGGAAATTTAATGAATGAACATCACCAAATTTTACGAGATGTATTAAAAATAACTGTGCCAAAAATTGATGCGATGATTAACAGTGCTTTAAATGCAGGAGCTTACGGAGCAAAAATAGTAGGTTCTGGCAGAGGAGGTAGTATTGTCGTTTTAGCCCCAGAAGGAAAAGAGCAGAAAGTAATAGATGCTATCATTAACGTAGGAGGAAAAGATGCATACAAAGTAGAAGTAGATCCTGGTGCACGAATTATTGATAATTTAGAAGTTTCACTAGAAAAATAAGTACAAAATGCATGAAAATTTAATTATACTGGCAGGAGGAGCGTCTTCAAGAATGAAGAAGCAAAGTGTTTCAAAAGAGTTGTCTGAAGAAGAAATAGCTCAAGCAAACAAAAGAAGTAAAGGACTTATTGGAGTAGGAGCGGCAGGAAGACCACTCATGGATTATCTTTTGTACAATGCAAAATTAGCAGGGTATAAGAATATTTATATTGTGATTAGTGAGCAAGGTGCTCTTTTTAAAGAGTTTTATGGTAAAGAACAAAAAGGTAATAATTTTCATGGCCTTACTATATCATTTGCTACTCAATACATACCGAAAGGTAGGATAAAACCTTTTGGTACTGCTGATGCGCTGTACCAGGCTGTTAAACAATATCCTGAATTAAATAATGAATATTATACAGTTTGTAACAGTGATAATTTATATTCCAATGAGGCATTATATGCATTGAGAATAACAAATAGTGAAAATGCCTTTATAAGCTATTCACGCAATGCTTTAGAATTTCCTCCCGAAAGAATCTCTCGGTTTGCCTTGGCAAAACTAGGAGAAGAGAACTTACTCTTAGGTATTATAGAAAAACCAAAACAAGAAGAAGTTGAAAATTACCGTGATTCTTCTGGAAAATTAAGGGTGAGTATGAATGCTTTTAAATTTAGTGGAGTAATGTTGTATCCCTATCTTGAAAACTGTCCTGTAAATCAAGAAAGAGATGAAAAGGAATTGCCTACTGCTTTACTAAATATGCTAAAAGATAATCCTAACTCAGTTTTAGGAATTCCATTTTCAGAACATGTGCCCGATTTAACAGCGAAAGAAGATATAGTAGTAGTCAAAGAGTATCTAAAGAAAAATTATACAGAACTTAAATGGTAATTGATGTAGAATGAAGAAATTAAGAAAAAAATACCTTATTACTGGTGGTGCTGGTTTTATTGGCAGTCATATTGCAGAATATTTATCTGGAGAAGACCATGAAGTTGTGGTTTTAGATAGTTTAAGAACAGGTTTTAAAGAAAACCTACATAATCTGGATGTGAAATTTGTTGAAGGGGACATCAGAAACAAAGATTTAGTGAATGAATTGGCTAAAGATTGTAGTTGTATATTTCATTTAGCAGCTTTGGTAAGTGTTCCAGAGTCATTATTAAAGCTCAATGAGTGCATTCAGATTAACACCATGGGTACCATCAATATACTCGAAGCTGCAAAGAACAATAATGGTTGTAAAGTGGTTTTATCGAGTTCAGCTGCTAATTATGGTGATAACCCTGTTTTACCTAAGGTTGAACATATGGTACCTGAGCCACTAACTCCTTATGCAATTACAAAGTTAGACGGTGAATATTATTTAAAAATGTATCATGAGCAATGGAGTGTTCTAACAACATCGTTGCGATATTTTAATGTTTTTGGAGCCCGACAAAATCCAAAGTCTGCTTATGCAGCGGCAGTACCCATTTTTATTAGCAAAGCATTACAAAATCAACCGATCACAATTTTTGGGGATGGTAAACAAACTCGTGATTTTATCTATGTAAAAGATGTTGTAAAAGCTAATATATTGGCATCAGAGCAAGGCAATGGTACTTATAATGTTGCGCTAGGGCAAAGCACGACCATTTTAGAATTAGCAGAAAGAATTATAGAATTGACCAACTCTAAATCTAAGATTCAATTTTTAGAAGAAAGACCTGGAGACATTAAACATTCTTGTGCAGATGTTTCAAAATTTAAAAAGCTGGGTTTTCAATCAGATTATACAATAGAAAAAGCACTTAAAGAAACGATAGATTTCTATCATAGCAAACTAATAATTAATACCTAAACAACATGATATCTCTAAGCACCTTTGATTATATA